>NZ_RCNY01000004.1:27526-164322 GCF_004307635.1 Pseudomonas sp. Sample_22 | reverse complement strand
ACCCCCACCGCCTGAACGTACTTGCCAGACCCTGGATAAAACCGACGTCCTGGGCGATGTGCGTGACGAAAACGGCGAGGTGACCCGAGTCACCACGACCACCCGCTGCATCACCCAGTAAGCAGAAATACACAAACCCTGCAGGAGCAAGCTTTGCGCCTACAGGGATTTGTGTGGATCAGGGATCAGGACAGGAAACCGCCGTCCACGTTCAGCGAAACACCTGTGGTGTAGCTGGAGGCGTCGCTGGCCAGGTACAGCACCGCGCCGGCCATTTCGCTCGGGTCCGCCACGCGTTTCAAAGGGATCTGCTGCAACGCGGTGTTCAGGATCGCCTCGTTCTTGACCAGTGCCGAAGCGAACTTGGTATCGGTCAGACCTGGCAGCAGCGCGTTGCAGCGGATGCCGAACTGCGCACATTCCTTGGCGAAAACCTTGGTCATGTTGATGACCGCCGCTTTGGTCACCGAATAAATGCCCTGGAAGATTCCCGGCGAAACGCCGTTGATCGAGGCCACGTTGATGATGCTGCCGCCACCGTTTTCGCGCATCAGCTTGCCGGCTTCGACCGACATGAAGAAATAGCCGCGGATATTCACGTCGACGGTTTTCTGGAAGGCGCCGAGGTCGGTATCCAGTACGTTGCAGAATTGCGGGTTGGTGGCGGCGTTGTTGACCAGAATGTCCAGGCGACCAAACTGTTCCTTGATCCCGGCGAACACCTGGCTGATCTGTTCCATTTCGCCGATGTGGCAGGCGATGGCGGTGGCTTTTCCACCGGCGGCAATGATCGAGTCGGCCACGTGCTGGCAACCCTCGAGCTTGCGGCTCGAGACGATCACGTGGGCACCTTGCTGGGCCAGCAGTTTGGCGATGGCCTCACCGATGCCACGGCTGGCGCCGGAGACGAATGCGATCTTGCCGTCGAGGTCGAACAACTGAGTCTTGGACATGGGTTTTCCTTGTTATAGGCCTGATAGGTGTAGGTGCGGTTTGCTGGCGAAGAGCGATGACGCGGTATGACCGCTACACCGCAGTGTCTGATTCGCCGGCAAGCCTGGCTCCTGCGGGTCGTGTTGGTATCAGAGGCTGGATTTCTGGATGACCTGCAAGCTCATCTGCTCCAGCAGTTTGTTCATGTGAATGAACTGCGCGAAGCGCTTGTCCTGGGTCTGGCCATGGTAGAAGCGGTAGTAGATCTGCTGCACGATGCCGGCCAGGCGGAACAGGCCGTAGGTGTAGTAGAAATCGAAATTGTCGATCTGGATGCCGGATCGCTGGGCGTAGTAGTCGACGAACTCGCGGCGGGTCAGCATCCCCGGGGCGTGGCTCGGCTGGCGGCGCATCATCTGCACCGGCGCCGGGTCGTCGGCCTCGATCCAGTAGGCGAGGGTATTGCCCAGGTCCATCAAGGGATCGCCGAGGGTGGTCAGTTCCCAGTCGAGCACGCCGATGATCTGCATTGGATTGTTCGGGTCGAGGATGACGTTGTCGAAACGGTAGTCGTTGTGAACGATGCTGGACGTCGGGTGGTCGGCGGGCATCTTGTCGTTGAGCCAGGCCTTGACCACGTCCCACTGTGGGGCATCGGGGGTCAGGGCTTTTTCGTAGCGGTCGCTCCAGCCTTTGATCTGCCGTGCCACGTAACCTTCGGGCTTGCCGAGGTCACCCAGGCCGTAAGCGTTGTAGTCGACCTGGTGCAGTTCGACGAACTTGTCGATGAAACTCTTGCACAGGGCTTCGGTTTTCGCTGAATCGAGCCCCAGTTCCGCTGGCAGTTCCGAGCGCAGGATGATGCCGTTGACCCGTTCCATCACGTAGAACTCGGCACCGATCACCGATTCGTCGGTGCAATGCACGTAGGCTTTGGGGCAGTACGGAAAACCCTCGCGCAATTGATTGAGGATGCGAAATTCGCGGCCCATGTCATGGGCGGATTTGGCCTTGTGGCCGAACGGGGGCCGACGCAGGACAAACTCCTGTTCGGGGTATTCCAGCAAATAGGTAAGGTTCGACGCACCGCCCGGGAACTGGCTGATCTGCGGCAAGCCGCTCAGACCCGGAATGTGGGCCTTGAGGTATGGATCGATCAGGCTGGCATCGAGTTCTTCGCCGGTACGGATACGGGTGGACTGGTCAGTAAGCGCCATGCTTATCCCTTCTACTTATTTTGGAGGCCAGACATCATTGGCTAATCTAATGGTGCGCCTTGGGAGCCACAAGCGCGACACGGTCTTATAGGTTAGCGTGTTGCCGGATAATCAGTGATCCTGATGTGTAAGCAACCCTCATCCGATCAGCCTCCATCACACCCCGGAGCCTCCTTGCTCGCAGGTGGGGCGCGCTTCAGAACGACTTGCTGACGCTCGCCACGACAGTGGCGCTGCAAACGTCATCGAACCCCCAGTTGCTGGCGCACTGACTTTTCGACAGGTCGGTGTCGATGTAGCTCAGGCCCAGCATCACGCCGGCCAGTTCGTGGGCCAGCTTGACCTCCCACTCACGGTACGAATCTTCGGCTTCGCCCGAACGTGAGTAGAGATGCGGGTCCTTGAAGTCCATGTTGCCGTAACGCAGTTTCAGACCCACATCGTAGGGCAACTCGGTTTCGTAGCCGACATAGCTGTAGAGCGAGTTCTGCTCGCTGTCGATTCCCGGCGCATCGGCGGAGTAATAGGCTCCGAGCTTGACCCCGTAGACGCTGAGAATGCCGTAGGCCTCACTCTGGTTGAACTGGCTTTCTCTGGGATAGGTGTACTTCAGGTAGCCGACGTCCAGGCTCACTTCTTCAGTGGCTTGCCACAGCCAGCCGGCGTAATAGTCGACTTCCTGCCGGGTTTTCAGGCCACCGCCGAAATCGACGTTTGAACTCCATGCGCCGAGGTACAGGCCACTGCTGTGGGCCAGGGTGATGGCACCCTGAATGGCCGGGTCATTCTGGGTTTGCGAGATACCGCGGGTGCGGTAGTCGCTGGCCAGGGTCACGTCCAGCAGCAGGGCGAAGTCGTCATTCAAGGGGATGGCCTGGCTGCTCAAGGGCAGCAGGCTCAAGGAACCGAGGGCGAACAGGGTCAAGGCTTTCATAAGATGCATTCCGCTATTGTGATTGTTATGGGCAGATGTCGGGCAAGGCTGCGCCAGGCCCCCGGGTTGGAACACACCGGGGGCGGGCAGCGAAGTGGTTGCGGGTTTTTATCAGAGGGTCGCTGCGTAGACCTGACGGCCGGCGAACCAGGTTTGCAGCACTTGGGTGTCGTGCAGGGCTTTGTCATCGACGCTGAACACGTCGCGGTCAAGGACGATGAAGTCGGCCTGTTTGCCGGCGCTCAACGAACCAATGTTCTTGTCCAGGCCGATGGTGCGCGCAGCGTTGAGGGTATAGGCGTAGAACATGGTTTCGCGGTCGATACGTTCATCGGCGTTGAGCACGCCCAGCGGGCCGACCCGGGTCATCGCCTGAGCCATGGCGTTGAACGGGTTCGGCGACGACACCGGCCAGTCGCTGGCGCCGGAAATGATTGCGCCCTGTTTGAGCAGCGAGTGCGCCGGGTATTGGTAACGAAATGCCAGGGCGCTGACGTAAGGCTTGATCATGTCGGTGGTGTAGTCGTCGGCGGCGGCCCAGAGCAGTTGCATTGAGGCAATGACGTCGAGCGGCTTGAACCGGGCGAACTCCTTCGGATTGACCATTTGCAGGTGAGTGACCGAGTGCGTCACGCCGCTTTGGCGGTCCTTGCGCGCCTGGGCGATCCCGTTCAGTGATTCACGCACGGCACGGTCACCGATGGCGTGGATGTGCACCAGCCAGCCGCGCTGGTCGATGGCACTGACCAGTTCGCCGAAATGCTTTGGATCGATCAGCAGTTCGCCCTGTTTGTGCGAGTTGCTGTAGGGATCGATCATCGCCGCGCTCTGCGCCGGGTACTCGATCACACCGTCGGCGAAGATCTTGACCCCGGGCAAGGTCAGGTTGGGGATGCCCTGAAATTGCTGGCGGACCTTGTCCAGCGTATCCAGATCGGCCGGCACGCTTTTCGAATTGGCCACCAGCAGCGCGGCAATGTGGGCGGTCATGGCGCCACTTTGCGCCAGTGCCTTGTACACCGGCAGCACACCGACGGTTTTTTCCGTCGGCTTGAGGGCGAAGATCGGTTCGCCGGGCGCGGCGTTGGCGGCCGGGTCCATCCACGCTGTAATGCCCAGACTGTTGTTGTAGCTCACGGCGGTTTGCGCGGCCTTGAGCATGTCGGCGGCGCTCGGTGCCGGCATTTTCGAGGCCACCCGATCCCAGCCGGCATCTACCAGAAACCCGTTGGGCCTGCCGTCCTTGAGTTTGCCGATGGTGCCGTCTTCAGCTACCGGCAATGACTTGATCAGCGCGGCATCGATACCGGCGCGCTTGAGCATCACATCATTGGCCCAGGCCGTATGGTGGTCGCTGCCGGTAAAGACCAGCGGCACGTCGGCCCATTCGCCACTGTTGAACTTCTTGCCCAGCGCTTCCGACTGCGCCCAGTACGCCGAACTCATGCCGGCCACGCTCAGCACATCGCCGTGCCGCGCTTTTCCGTCGTCACGCCAGGCGCGCAGGCGTTTCTCCAGTTCGTCAAGGTCCACGACCTCGTCTTCCATGTTGGCCGAGACCATTTCCAGGCCACCGAAGATGGCATGGGAATGGGTGTCGATCAGGCCGGGCATCAGTGTTTTCCCGTCCAGGTCGATGACCTGTGTTCCAGACTCGATCAGCGCCTTGATCTGCGCATCGCTGCCCACTTGCAGCACTTTGCCGTCCTCGACCGCCAGCGCCTGGACCTTGGGCTGATTGCGGTCGGCGGTGAAAATCTTGCCATTGAATAACACCAGGTCAGTCGCTGCCATGGCTTCCAACGAGGCAAAACTCATGGCGGCCATCAATAGATTCGGGATGAATCTTTTCATTGAATGTTTCCTTGTTATTGCGTCTGATGGCCAGATTAGTGGCTTGCTGCGCTCGGCAGAACGCCTCACTCACGAAAAACGTTTTTGCCTGATTGGAAAAAATATGGACAAGCTCGGTGCACTGAAAATGTTTGTGGTCACGGCGCAACTGGGCAGTTTCAGCCGCGCCGCCGAGCAACTGGGCAAGACCCCGTCAGCCCTGACCAAAGCCGTCAATCACCTGGAAGCGGAGCTGGGCGCACGGTTGTTCGAGCGCAGCACCCGACGGATTTTGCTCACGGAGTCCGGGCGGCTCTACCTGGAGACTGCGCGTCAGGTGTTGCAGCGACTGGACGAGGCCGGCGAGGAAATCGAGCAGTTGCAGCATGGTTTGCGCGGCAGCCTGAAAATCACTGCACCGCTGGCCTATGGGCAGGCTTTTCTCGATCAGGTGTGCGGTGGTTTTCTTGAGCAATACCCGCAAATCAACCTGCAAGTGGACCTGTGCGACGAGTTCGTCAACCTGCTGGAGAGCGGCTACGACCTGGCGTTGCGCGAAGGGCATGACGACTTGCCGGGGTTGATTGCGCGGGTGGTCGGCAGCAATCGCCTGGCGCTGTGCGCCAGCCCGGAATATCTGGCACGCAAGGGGCTGGCGGTCACCCCGCAGACCCTTGATGACCACGAATGGTTGCTGTATCGCCATCCGTTGCTCAGCCGTGAATTCTGGTGGGCCGAGCGCGATGGCCAGCGCCTGAGCTTGCCACAACCGTTGGCACCGCGCCTGCGCAGCGACAATTACGACTTGCTGCTGGCCAATGCCCTGGCGGGGCGCGGTTTGCTGCACACACCCTTGTGGAGTGCCGCGCCGTACATCGCCGAAGGGCGACTGGTGCGGCTGATGGCCGACTACGACATCGACCCGGACAGCTTCGGCCCGCACATACTGGCGGTGTACCCGAGCCATCGGCGGGCGACGGCCAAAGTGCTGGCGTTCATCGATTACATCGCAGGGTTTCTGGCGTCCCGTGGGTTGAGCTGACTGGCGGTGCTTGTCAGGAAAATGGCAAAAGAGTACAAATGTACTCCATGACGACTCTGACTCCCCGCCGTACCGCCATCCTGACCTTTATCCGCGAGCGCATCGCCGAGCACGGTCAGTCCCCGAGCCTCGCTGAAATCAGCGAGGCGTTCGGCTTCGCCTCCCGCAGCGTGGCGCGCAAGCATGTGCTGGCGCTCACCGAAGCCGGGTTTATCGAGGTCAACCCGAATCAGGCCCGGGGCATTCGCCTGCTCGGGCAGCCACCGCGCCCCGAGTTGCTGGATATCCCGGTCCTCGGTCGCGTGGCGGCGGGTGCGCCGATCGGGGCCGATGCCGAAATCCATAGCCGCTTACTGCTCGATCCTGCGATCTTTTCCCGGGTGCCGGACTACATGCTGCGGGTGCGCGGCGACTCGATGATCGAGGACGGCATTCTCGACGGCGACCTGGTGGGCGTGCACCGCAGCCCCGAGGCGGTCAACGGCCAGATCGTCGTGGCGCGCCTCGACGGCGAAGTCACCATCAAGCGCTTCGAACGGGTCGGCGACACGGTCCGGTTGCTGCCGCGCAATCCGGCCTATCAGCCGATCATCGTCGAAGCCGACCGGGACCTCGCCATCGAAGGCGTGTTCTGCGGCCTGGTGAGGCAAGGCTGATGGGCGCCGTCGTTGCGTTGGATACGCTGTTCAATGGCGGCCAGGTGTGGAAGGGCCGGCCTGCGCCGCCAGCCGTCAGCCCACAACCCACCGGGCATGCCGCGCTGGATGCGGCGCTGCCCACCGGTGGCTGGCCTGAGGCGGCGCTGACCGAAATCCTGCTGGCCGGGCAGGGCGTCGGTGAGTTGCAACTGGTGTGGCCGGCGCTGGCGCGGTTGTCGGCGGCTGGCGAGCGCATCGTGCTGGTGGCACCGCCGTACGTGCCATATCCGCAAGCCTGGCAGAGCGCCGGGGTCGATCTGCGCCAGTTGTCGATCATCCAGGCCAGTGAGCGCGATGCGCTGTGGGCAGCGGAACAATGCCTGCGTTCGGGCAGTTGCGGTGCGGTGCTGTGCTGGCCGCACAAGGCGGATGATCGCGCCTTGCGTCGCTTGCAGGTGGCGGCGGAAACCGGCCAGACCCTGGCATTCGCCTACCGTTCGCTCAATGAAGCGGTCAACCCTTCGCCGGCGGCGCTGCGCATCGCCATCGATGCCAGGCCGGCGCAATTGCGCGTGCTCAAGTGTCGGGGCGGGCTGGCCCGGTCGGCACCGATTGCCTTCGCCGTAGGGCATTGAGGTTGCCATGCGCTGGGTGTGTATCCTTTTCCCGCAATTGGCACTGGACGCGGTACTGCGTCAGCGCACCGATCCCGATGAACCGCTGGCGCTACTGACCGGTCCGGCTCAGCGCCGGATGCTGCAAGCGGTCAACGGCCCGGCGCGCGCCCTGGGCCTGCGCCCCGGCCAGTCCATGAGCGCCGCCCAGGCCCTGAGCAAGGGCTTTGCCACGGCCGAATACGACGTCGCCGACATCGAGCACTGGCAGCAGTTTCTGGCGGCCTGGGCCTATCGGTTCAGCTCCCAGGTCAGCGTCCATTATCCGCGGGCCCTGGTGTTTGAAATCGAATCCAGCCTGGGCCTGTTCGGCGACTGGCCGCAATTCGAGGCGCGCCTGCGCAACGAGCTTGGCGAACTGGGCTTTCGTCACCGCATTGTCGCTGCGCCCAACCCGGTGGCGGCACGAATGCTGGCCAATGCCTATGACGGTCTGGTGGTGGCCAATGATCAAGCCTTGCAGTATCACCTCGGACAAATGCCCATCGACCGCATCGGCCTTGAGGCCAGCGTCGCCACGGCGTTGTCGCGCATGGGGCTGCGCACCCTGAGTCAGGTGCAGGCCTTGCCCCGGCACAGCCTGGCCCGGCGTTTCGAAGCCCAGGTGCTCAGGCATCTCGACACTTTGTTCGGGTTGCGGCGGCTGGCCCTGGCGTTCTACTTGCCACCGGATCGCTTCGACGTGCGCATCGAACTCAACTTCGATGTGCAATCCCATCAGGCCTTGCTGTTTCCGCTGCGTCGATTGACCGGTGACCTGTCGGCGTTTCTCTGTGGTCGCGACAGCGGCGTGCAGCGTTTCGACCTGCACCTGGAACACGCCGGATTGCCGGACACGGTGATCAAGGTCGGCCTGCTCAGCGCGGAGCGCGACCCGGCGATGCTTTTCGAATTGGCCCGGGGCCGGCTGGAGCAGGTTCAGGTCGAGGCCCCGGTGCGCGGTTTTCGCCTGTGCGCCGAAGACTTGCCGGCCTTCGTGCCCCAGTTTCAAGAACTGTTCGACGACCGTCCGCAGCAATCCTTGCCCTGGGAGCAACTGCGCGAACGCCTGCGTGCGCGGTTGGGGGATGAGGCGGTGCATGGTTTGCGCTTTCAGGCCGATCACCGCCCCGAGTGTGCGTGGCAGGCCCGTGCCGACAGCCAGCCCTGCGCAGGATTCCCGACCGTGCAGCGTCCGGGCTGGCTGCTGACCGAACCGCTGACGGTGCACGAAGGCTCGACCCGTATCCTCATGGGGCCGGAACGTATCGAGTCCGGCTGGTGGGACGGTGATGATGTGCGCCGCGATTACTACCTGATCGAAACCCGCGCCGGTCAGCAGGGCTGGGCCTACCGTGTGGTGGGCGAGAATGGCCCGTTGTGGCTGCAAGGCTGGTTCGCATGAGTGCCGGGTATGCCGAACTGCACTGCCTGTCGAACTTCAGTTTCCAGCGCGGTGCCTCGAGTGCCCTTGAACTGTTTCAACGGGCGAAAAAGCAGGGCTATCAAGCCTTGGCGATCACCGACGAATGCACGCTGGCCGGGATCGTCCGCGCCTGGCAAGCGGCGAAATCCGTTGAGTTGCCGTTGATTATCGGCAGCGAAATCCGCATCGAAAACGGCCCGAAACTGGTGTTGCTGGTGGAGAGCCTTGAGGGCTATCAGACGCTGTGCCGTTTGATCACCCGCGCCCGACGCCGTACGCAGAAAGGCCAGTACCGGATATTGCGCGAGGATTTCAGCGAACCATTGCCCGGGCTGTTGGTGCTGTGGGTGCCTGACACGGTGAATGACGTGGAGCAGGGCCGCTGGCTGCAACAGGTCTTTGCAGAACGGCTGTGGCTGGCGGTGCAGTTGCATCGGTGCCAGGACGATGTCCGCCGTCTCAACGACCTGCTGGCCCTGGCCCGGGAACTGCGGATTCCAGCGGTGGCCTGTGGCGATGTGCACATGCATGCACGCGGGCGCCGGGCCTTGCAGGACACCATGACCGCGATCCGCCATCACCTGCCGGTGGCCGATGCCGGGTTGCGCCTGCATCCCAATGGTGAACGGCATCTGCGCAGCCTCGAGGTTCTGTCCAGTCTGTATCCGCCAGCCTTGCTCGACGAAACGCTGGCCATAGCCCGGCGCTGCTCGTTCGACCTCGGCCAGTTGCGTTATCAATATCCTCGGGAGCTGGTGCCTGCAGGGCATTCGGCCGCGTCGTGGCTACGTGACCTCACAGAAAAGGGCGTCGCGTGGCGTTGGCCAAAAGGCCCGAAAATCGAAGTGCTGAAGCAGATCGACAAAGAACTGGAGCTGATTGCCGAGCTGGGCTACGAAAGTTATTTCCTGACCGTCCACGACATCGTGCGCTTCGCCCGTGAACAGCAGATTCTTTGCCAAGGGCGCGGTTCTGCCGCTAACTCGGCGGTGTGTTTTGCCTTGGGCATCACCGAAATAGATCCGGATCGCACCACGTTGTTGTTCGAACGCTTTATTTCCAAGGAGCGCAACGAGCCCCCGGACATTGATGTCGACTTCGAGCATGAGCGGCGCGAGGAAGTCTTGCAGTACGTGTTCCAGCGTTATGGCCGGGCCCGTGCTGCGCTGACGGCGGTGGTCAGCACCTACCACGCGGCGGGCGCGGTGCGCGACGTCGCCAAGGCGCTGGGTTTGCCAGCGGACCAGATCAACGCCCTGGCCGACTGCTGCGGTCACTGGAGCGATCAAACCCCACCCGTGGAACGCTTGCTCGAGAGCGGTTTCGATCCCGAGAGCCCGATACTGCGGCGGGTGCTGAGCTTGACGGGACAACTGATCGGCTTCCCCCGGCATCTGTCCCAGCATCCCGGCGGCTTCGTGATTTCCGAGCAGCCGCTGGACAGTCTGGTCCCGGTGGAAAATGCGGCCATGGCCGAGCGCACCATCATCCAGTGGGACAAGGACGACCTCGACGCGGTGGGGTTGCTCAAGGTCGACATTCTCGCGCTGGGCATGCTCAGCGCGATTCGTCGCTGTTTCGATCTGGTGCGTCGACACCGAAACCTCGACTTGAGCCTGGCGACGATTCCGCCCGAAGACGCGGCCACCTACGAAATGATCGGTCGCGCCGACACGGTCGGCGTGTTTCAGATCGAGTCCAGGGCGCAGATGTCGATGCTGCCGAGGCTGCGGCCAAAGACGTTTTACGATCTGGTGATCGAGGTGGCAATCGTGCGGCCCGGGCCGATCCAGGGCGGCATGGTGCACCCGTACCTGCGACGGCGAAACAAGGAAGAACCGGAGGTTTATCCGTCGCCGGAACTGGAAGTCGTGCTCAAGCGCACCCTTGGCGTACCGCTGTTCCAGGAACAAGTGATGCAGATCGCCATTGTCGCCGCCGACTACAGTCCCGGCGAGGCCGACCAGTTGCGCCGTTCCATGGCTGCCTGGAAACGTCATGGCGGGCTTGAACCGCACAAGGAACGACTGGCGGCCGGTATGAAAAAGAACGGCTACAGCGCTGAATTCGCCGCGCAGATTTTCGAGCAGATCAAAGGCTTCGGCAGTTACGGTTTTCCCGAGTCCCATGCCGCCAGTTTTGCGTTGTTGACCTATGCCAGTTGCTGGCTGAAATGCCACGAACCGGCGGCATTCGCCTGTGCGCTGATCAACAGTTGGCCCATGGGTTTCTACAGCCCGGACCAGATTCTGCAGGACGCGCGTCGCCATCACTTGCAGATTCGTCCGGTGGACGTGCGGGCCAGCGACTGGGATTGCAGCCTGGAGCCGGTCACCGGCGCACAACCGGCGATTCGCATGGGCCTGCGGATGATCAAGGGCTTTCGCGAGGACGATGCCCGGCGTATTGAAGCGGCCCGTTGTACAGGCGCGTTTACCGACATCGCCGGCCTCGGCGAACGGGCACGACTCGATGCCCGCGCCCGCGAGCAACTGGCCGATGCCGGAGCATTGCGCGGGCTGGCCGGTGATCGCCATCGGGCGCGCTGGGAGGTTGCGGGTGTGCAAAGGCAACTCGGGTTGTTTGCCGGTCTGCCGAGCCAGGAAGAGGGCGCCATCGTGCTGCCCAAACCCACGGTCGGCGAAGACCTGCGGGCCGATTACAACAGCCTCGGCACCACCCTCGGTCCGCATCCGCTGGCGTTGCTGCGCGCTGAGTTGAAAGCCCGGCGCTGCCGCAGTTCGAAGGAGCTGCTGGAGGTCGACCACGGGCGCCCGGTCAGCGTTGCCGGGCTGGTGACCGGCCGACAACGCCCGGGCACCGCCAGCGGTGTGACCTTCGTCACCCTGGAAGACGAGTTTGGCAACGTCAATGTGGTGGTCTGGCGCGACCTGGCCGACCGGCAACGAAAGGTGTTGGTCGGCTCGCAGTTGCTCAAGGTCGATGGCCGCTGGGAGCGCGAAGGCGAAGTACGACACCTGATTGCCGGGCGCTTGAGTGACCTGAGCTCCTTGCTGGACGGCATCAGCGTGCGCAGCCGGGATTTCCACTAACCCATGGTGAACTGACTTTTGTGGCGAGGGAGCTTGCTCCCGCTGTGCCGCGAAGCGGACCCAGAATCATCGCGCGCAATGATTCAACGACCGCTGCGCAGCCGGGCGGGAGCAAGCTCCCTCGCCACAGCGGGTTTTGATGATTTTTATTTAGCCTGCGGCCAAAACCGCTCACCGCCGCCCGGTGCATCCGTCCAGGCCTGCAACGACCGTGTCGGCAAGTCGAAGTAATCCCGCGTACGGGCATAACCATGGCCGCCCATGCGGCCAATCGCATCGAGCCCCAGTTGATCGATGTACAGGGTTTTCGGGTCGATCAGCTCGTCCCGCACATGGGCCATCAGCACTTCACCAAAGATGATTTCCCGGGATTGGCCGATGGACAGCGCCATCATCCGTCGACATTCCAGTGCTACCGGGGCTTCACCGATCCGCGGGCATTTGACCGTGGTGCCGGGGATGGCGGTGAGGCCGGCCGCGGTCAGTTCGTCGAAGCCGGGAGCGAAAGGCACGGCACAAACGTTCATGGCCTCCACCAGCGCATCGCTGACGATGTTCACGGTGAACTCCTGGTTGAGCTGGATGTTGCGCGTGGTGTCCTTGGGGCTTTGATCGCCATAGTTTTCCACGCCCAGGGCGAGGATCGGCGGGTCGGCGGAAAGTGCATTGAAAAAGCTGAACGGCGCGGCATTGACTCGGCCTTCGCCATCGACCGTGGTGACCAGCGCAATAGGGCGCGGCACCACACTGCCGATCAGAATCTTGTATTTGTCCCGTGGGCTCAGTTGGCTGAAGTCAAAGCTTTGCATAGTCAGAAATCTCTAGAGAAGAGGGTCAATGGCGCACAGTGGCGCCTGTGCGCTGTAGTCGTCGGCGTACGGGATGGCCGGTTGGAACAGACCTTTCCAGTCCGGTTGACCGAAGGCGCGATCGCTGTGGCTGCGCATCAGTTTTTCGAATTGTCGTTGGGCCTTGCGTTGCAGGGCGGGGTAGTCGACGCCTTGGACCTGACCTTCGTGCATCACGCAGCGGCCATCGATGTAACTGGCGATGCAGTCGTCACCGCGCCCGGCCAGAACCAGGTTTTTCAGCGGATCGAATAACGGCCCCAGGTGCATTCCGCGCAGATTGAACACCGTGATGTCGGCCTTGCAGCCCGGCGCGAGGCGACCGATATCGTCGCGGCCCAGTGCCTTGGCGCCGCCCAGGGTCGCCGCGTTGTACAGGTCCAGCGCGCTGGTCAGTTGATTGCCGCCCTCCATCAGGCGCGCAATGTTCAAGCCTTGACGCATGTTGTCCAGCAAGTCCGCCGGCCAGGTATCGGTGCCCAACGCGAAGTTGATGCCTTTGGCCCGATAGCGGCCGAACGAATTCAGCGCCTCGCCATCCCGGGCAAACACCACCGGGCAATGCACCAGGCTGGCGCCGCCATCCACCACTTGCTGCAGGTCTGCATCGCCGCGGGTATAGATGCCGTGGGGCAACAGGCTGCGCGGGGTCAGCAAGTCCAGTTGCTGCAACCAGCCCAGTGGCGAGGTGCCGCGCAGTTGCTCGACCATGGCCACTTCGCCGAGGCCCTGACAGCAATGCAAGCGCATCGGCGCGTTCAGCTCCCGACTCAGCGCGGCGGTGCGTTGCAACAGGGTGGGCGTGCAGGTCTGGATGCGATCAGGCAGTAGCGCACCGCGAATCAGGCCGCCGTTCGCGCCGTCGAAGTCCGCGAAAAAGCGCTCGGCCGCGTCGAGTCCGGCCAAGCCCCGGGGCTCATCCCAGTGATGCGCCAGGGTGCCGTCGGCCTGCCAGTAACTCATCCCGCTCATGTAGCAAGGACCGAGGTAAGTGCGCAGGCCCAACTCGGCCGCCACACCGGCCACGGCCGCAAACTCGTCGTAGGTTTCCGCCCATTCGCGGTAGTACATCGAGGTGATCGGCATGGCGGTGGTGATGCCGTTGCGGATCAGTTGCGTAAAGGCGTAGCGATACTTGGACACTTCTTCTTCAAGGCTGTAACTCTCCCGCGGGCCGCGCACCAGATATTCCGCGGACCACATGCGACCCATGTCGCGCTCTTCGCCGTTGTCCAGCGTCAACACCGTGGAATCGAGATCACCAAGGGCGTCCAGATCAATGAAGCCGGGGCCGATCAGTGCGTTGCCGTAGTCGATCCATTGATCCACCGGCTCAGCATAACCGCGCCCGACAAACTCAATGCGTGACCCGTTGAAGACCACTTCGCCGTCGCGCCACAGCACATGCTGCACACCGTCGAAGCCGACCACGCAACCGGCTCGTAAACCGATGCGTTTCACAGTCGGCTTTCCAGCAAGCGACCAGCCGATGCGATCAACCGACCTGCGCGATAGACCTGACGCAGCGGCCGGGAAACCACCGCCTCACCCAGTGTTTGTACCGGCATCAGCAGGAAGTCCGCGGGCTGGCCGATCTCCAGGCGATTCGCTTCGCGACCCAAAGCCTGGGCGCCATTCAACGTCGCGGCCTCAAACGCCGCTGCCAACTCTTCGTCCTTGTTCAAATCGAAACGGAACGCCAGCAACATGGCGCGCTCGAGCATGTCGCCATTACCCATGGGCGACCAGGCATCACGGATGCCGTCAGACCCCAGGCACACGTTCACCCCGGTTTCACGCAAGGCAAGGAACGGCGGCACGGCGCAGTCGGCAGGCGCCGAACTCATCAGCGAAATGTTCAAGGCAGCCAAGCGTTCGGCCAATGGTTTGACCTGACTCCACGGCAGCATGCCGAGGCAATAGGCGTGGCTGATCATCACTCGACCCTGGCGGTTGAAACGCTCGGTGTAGTCAGCGATCAGTGCAATCTGCCACAGGCCCAATTCGCCCTTGTCGTGCAGGTGAATGTCCACGCCGCGGTCAAAATCGCTGGCCAGCTTGAACACGAAATCCAGTTGCGCGACGGGATCATTGTCAATGCCACACGGGTCGAGCCCGCCGACGTTTTCCACGCCGAGGGCCATGGCTTCACGCATCAGTTCGGCAGTGCCGGGGCGGCTGATCAGCCCGGTTTGCGGGAATACCACCAGTTGCAGGTCGATCAGGTCACGGTATTTTTCGCGCAATTGCTGCATGGCCTCGACGTGACGCAAACCGAACTCCGGGTCGATGTCGACGTGGCAGCGCATCGTCAGCGAGCCACGGGCGATGCAGTTTTCCAGCAGCGCGCCGGCCCGTTGCGCGATGGGTGTCGTGACCTCGCGCAGGATGCGCCGTTCGTTGGCGATGTAGTCCTTGAGCGTCGGACCGGCGCTGTTTGGACGCCAGGGCTGGCCCCAAAGGGTTTTGTCCAAGTGCACATGGCTTTCCACCAGTGCCGGGGTCAGGAGTTGGTTCTGGCCATCGATGTCGGTCGCCAGCAGTTCGCTGGAGGAGGCCGGGCGGCGTTGGCTGAACCGACCGTTTTCGATCAACAGGTCCAAGGCGGTCGAACCGTAGGGCCGCACGTTGCGCAGCCAGCGGGGTTGGGTCATTGCATACCTCAAAATTTTTGGTGTTTGCGCGGGCCTCATCGCTGGCAAGCCAGCTCCCACAGTGATTTGCATTGATCACAAAACGTGTGAACACCTTCAAACCCTGTGGGAGCTGGCTTGCCAGCGATGGCCGCGACTCGGTTTCAAACCGGGCGATCAGCCCTTGAGCTTGGCCCAGATCCGGTCCTGCAGTTCCCGCGCCTTGTTGCTGCATTCCTTCTCGGGACGCAGGCGCGAGGCGAATTCGTCGGGCATGTTGATGGCGTCCATGACCCGCCATTTGGCGTCGATCAACTTGTCGCTCTGAATGCCGTTGGCGTAGGCGATGGCGTTGGACACGGCGGCGGCGTTTTCCGGCTTCATCATCCAGTCGATGAAGATTTTCGCGTTGCCGGGATGCGGTGCGCTTTTCGGCACGGCGAAGTTGTCCTGGAACATCGCCAGGCCTTCCTTCGGATAGACGTACTTGATCGTGCTCTTCTGCAAGGTGGCCCGGGCGGTGGAGCCGTTCCAGTTCTGCATCATGATCACTTCACCGGAGGCCATGCGGTCGACGGTGTTGTCCGAGCTGTACATCTTCAGGAACGGTTTCTGCTTTTGCAGCAGTTCGAGGATGCGTTTGGCGTCCTGCGGGTTTTCGCTGCACTCGTCGACGTTCAGGTAGTGGCTGGCGGCGTTGATCACGCTGCTGGAGGTGTCGAGGGCGGCGAGTTGGCCTTGCAGTTCCTTGCGCGGTTCGAAGAACTCTTTCCACGAGTCGTCGAGTTTGCCGCCAGGCACCCGGGCGCTGTCATAGGAAAACCCGGTGGTGCCCCACAGGTAAGGCGCGGAGAATTTGCGGCCAGGGTCGAAGCTCGGGTCACGGAACGCCGGTTTGACGTACTGGAAATTGGGCAGGGTCGAAGCGTCGATTTCCAGCAGCAAGTCCTGGTTGATCAGGGTGCGCATGATCGATTGCGACGGTACGATCACGTCATAGGCCGCGCCACCGGCCTGCAGTTTGGCCAGCAGGGTTTCGTTGCTGTCGTAGCCGTCCATGGTGACTTTGATGCCGGTCTCCTTTTCAAACTTGGCCAGCAACTCGACCGGGTAGTAATCGGTCCAGTTGTAGAAGAACAGCTCTTTGGGCTCGGCTGCCTGGACGCTGAAAGCAGTGAAGCAACTCAAGGCCAGACCGGCAACGGCGAAACGCATGCTTTTGACTTTCTTGCTCATAACGGAAGGCTCCAGGCTCATTGTTGTTTGCCGCGCTGTCCCAGCCAGAAAGCCAGCACTACCAGCACGATGGAAATCACCAGCATCAGGGTCGAGATCGCATTGATCTCCGGCGTTACCCCGGACTTGATTGCCGAGAAGATGTACACCGGCAGCGTCGTCGAACCCGGTCCTGCGACGAAGAACGTCATGATGAAATCGTCGAGGCTGACTACGAACGCCAGCACCGCTCCGGACAACACCGCCGGCCATAACAGCGGCAGCGTCACTCGGCGAAACACCTGCCACGGGTTGGCGTAGAGGTCGTTGGCCGCTTCCAGCAGACTCTTGTCCAGGTCATTCAGGCGTGCGCGGATCGGCAAATAGGCAAAGGGAATGCAGAAGCCGATGTGCGCGACGATCACCGTCAGCAAACCGAGCTTGATTCCCAGGGCCATGAACAGCAGCAGCGTGGCGACCGCGGTGACGATCTCCGGCAGGATCAACGGCAGGTTGATCCCACCCTCGACCATTTTCTGTCCGTAGAACGGCCGGTAAGTCGCCAGTGCCGCGAGCAGCGCAATCGCGGTGGCGCAGACCGTGGCGATGCTGGCGACGATGATCGAGTTCAGCGCCGCCGTCTGGATCGACGGGTTGGCCAGGATGCGCCCGTACCAGGCGAAGGAAAATTCGGTCCAGACCGTGGCCGAGCGATTGGCGTTGAAGCTGTAGGCGATCAACACGAAAATCGGCAGGTACAGGTAGGCCAGGATCAACAGGCTGACTTCGCGGGTCAGCGGCAGTTTTTTCAGGTGCAAGGCAATCATGCGGTAGCTCCCCGACGAAGGGTTTTGGCGGCGCTGCGGCTATACAAGGCGTACAGCACCAGCGACAGCAGCAGAATTCCCAGCAACAGGAACGACAGCGAACTGCCCAGCGGCCAATTGCGCGCGGTGCCGAATTGCTGCTGGATCAGGTTGCCGATCATCAAGGTCTTGCCACCGCCGAGAATCGCTGGGGTGATAAATGCGCCCAGGCTCGGCACGAACACCAGCAGGGAGCCGGCTATCACGCCCGGCATCGACAGTGGCAAGATGATCCGCCGCAACGCGTGCCAGCGATTGGCGCCAAGGTCGTAAGCGGCTTCCACCAGGCGCCAGTCGAGTTTTTCCAGAGTCGAGTAGATCGGCAGAATCATGAACGGCAGGAAGCTGTAGACCAGCCCGACGCTGACCGCGAAGTCGTTGTAGAGCAGGGTGATGCCACCGGCCTGGGGCAACAGCGCGTTGAGGCCTTGGGCGACCCAGCCGTGTTCGCGCAGGATGATCAGCCAGGCGTAGTTGCGGATCAGCAGGTTGGTCCAGAACGGGATGGTGATCAGCAACACCATCAGGTTGCGTCGACGCGGGGTCAGGCTCGACATCCACAACGCCACCGGAAAGCCGAACAGGAAACACAGGATGGTGGTGCCACCGGCCTGGAACACCGAACGGATCAGCGCCTGGGCATAGACCCAGTTCAGCTCCAGTTCGCCATCGAAACCCTCCTGGAAAAACAGCTGCACGTAACTTTGCAATTGCCAGTCGGCCTGCCAGTCAACGCCACCGTAGACGTTGCGCGGCAACAGGCTGATGTAACCCATGATGCCCAGCGGGATGGCGATCAGCGCCAGCAGGGTCAGGACCACCGGGCTGAGCAATAACGCACGGTTGAGGGCGGGAGAAGTACTGCTGACGCTCATCTCAGGCCTCCATCAACAGACAGGCGTGGGGCGGCAGGTTGACCGCGACGCGATCGCCGACCACTCGGCCATGGTTCAGGCCTTCGTTGTTCTCGCGCAGCATGACTTTAATGTCATTGTTCAGGCGGCACTGATAGAGGGTTGCAGTGCCGACATACAACACGGCCTCGATCACGCCGCGCAGGTGATGCGGTTGCGCCGGATCGACCAGTTGCGAGCGCTCGGGGCGAAACGCCAGTTGCACCCTGGAGCCGTCGAAGCCTTGGGCCGGGCAGGGGATCTCAACCGGCATGCCGTTGGGCACGAAGAGTTTTTCATTTTGCTGGCCACGCTTGAGGTGGCCGGGAAGGAAGTTGATGTCGCCGATGAATTGCGCGACGAACTGGTGCTGCGGACGCTCGTAGATGTCATTCGGTGTGCCGATCTGCAAGATCTTCCCGGCCGACATCACCGCAATGCGATCGGACAGGGTCAGTGCTTCTTCCTGATCGTGGGTGACGAAAATGAAGGTGATCCCGGCTTCTTTTTGCACGCGCTTGAGTTCGACCTGCATTTCCTTGCGCAGTTTGAGATCCAGCGCCGACAGCGGTTCATCCAGCAACAGCACTTTGGGTTTTGGCGCCAGAGCGCGGGCCAGAGCCACCCGTTGCTGCTGGCCGCCGGACAGTTCGGCCGGTTTGCGTTTGGCCAGGTGCTGCATTTGCACCAGCGCCAGCATCTCATCGACGCGTTGCGGGATCAGTTTGCGATCAAGGCCCTGCATCTCCAGGCCGAAGGCGATATTCTGCGCAACACTCATGTGTGGAAACAGCGCGTAGCTCTGGAATACCGTGTTGACCCGACGCTTGAACGGCGGCAGGTCATTCACCGGTTCGCCGGCCAGGCGGATTTCACCGTCGCTGACGTGCTCGAAACCGGCAATGGTGCGCAGCAAGGTGGTTTTGCCGCAGCCAGAAGGGCCAAGCAGGGTAAAGAATTCGTTGTCGGCGATATCGACCGAGACGTTGTCCAGGGCTGGAGCCAGACCGGGATCGTCGGAATAGCGTTTGGAGACGTTTCGCACTTCAATTGCAACTGGATGACCCATAATGGTGCATTCCTCTAATTATTGTATGCAAAATCTGGATGCAATTTAGAAATACCCGGATTAACCTGCCGGTGCAAGCCCCTTTTTCAATGGCTGGTTATTTCGCCAGGGCTGTTTGCACAGGGCGCTAGGAGTTGATGAATGACTGAAAAGAAACTGGAAACCACGGTCGACCGCGTCTACCAAGGGGTTTACGAAGCGATCAGCAAGCGTTCGTTGCGTCCGGGAATGAAACTCGGCGAGGCTTCCTTGGCCGAGCTTTTTAATGTCAGCCGTACGTCAGTCCGAGCCGCGCTCAAGCAATTGGAGGCTGACGGATTGGTCACCACCGAACCCAATAAAGGTGCATCGGTGTCGCTGCCCAGTGACGAAGAGATCCGTTCGCTGTTCGAGACCCGGCGCTTGATCGAAATCGGCATCGTCAGTGAACTGTGTCGGCGGCGCGATACAGCGGTGACACAGGACCTGCGCGATCACTTGTTGCTGGAAGATGAAGCGCACCTGAGCGGCGATCACGAACGGCTGATTCATCTGCTCGGCGAGTTCCACATCAAACTGGCTCGCAGCCTGAACAACCCGGTGCTGCTCGATTGGTTCCAGAAGCTGATATCCCGCGCTTCTCTGTACGCCGCAGCGCTGGACGACGACAGTCATGAAGCCTGCCGCGACGATGAACATCTGCGACTGATCGAATACATCGAAGCCGGCAACCAGAGCGCCGCTATCGAACTGACCTGCATGCATTTGAATGGCATCGAGAAAGCGATCCTCGACGTGGCCGCGACCTTGAAGAGCAGCTACAACCCGCTCAAGCATTTAATAGAGGTTTGAATTCAACGCAGATCGATGCAGGAGCGAGCCTGCTCGCGATGGACGTCAACGATAACGTTCCCTGACTGATTGATCGCAGTGTCTTGAGATTTTTCGCCAGCAGGCTGGCTCCTACAGGGATTGAGGCGTTTGCGGGCCGGAGGTTGGCCCGTGAGAATCAGCTATACCTCTATGAAACGAATGGCGCGCACGATGCTCGAAACAATCGGGTGCAGTAACCGGGGCGTAGAGTCAGCCTATGCAATTTCTAGAAGATAGCCATGGGTGTTCTGGCTGGAACGGCGAAATGGCCGAGCGCATTCGTACGTTCGACTGGAGCGGGACCGAGTTGGGCGCGATCGAAAACTGGTCCAAAAGCCTGAGCGGCACGGTGCAGTTGATGCTTGCTTCGCCGTTGCCGATGGTGATGCTCTGGGGCCGGCCAGGCTACATGATCTACAACGACGCCTATTCGCAGTTTGCCGGCGGGCGTCATCCGTATCTGTTGGGGTCACCGGTTGAGCTGGGCTGGCCGGAAGTTGCCGAATTCAATCGGCACGTGGTCGATACCTGCCTGGCGGGCGGCACCTTGTCCTATCGCAACAAGGAACTGGTATTGCTGCGCGACGGTGTGCCGGAAGACGTCTGGCTGGATCTCTATTACAGCCCGGTCGCCAACGATGACGGTTACCCCGGCGGGGTCATGGCCATGGTGGTGGAAACCACCGAGTTGGTGATTTCCGAGCGTCTGCGCCAAGCCGCGGAAAATGCCTATCGCGCCGACAACGAACGGGTACGTCTGGCACTCAATGCCGGAGCCTTGCTCGGCTCATTTGTCTGGGACATCAAGTCCAACGTGTTGAGTGGCGATGATCGCTTTGCCCGCACCTTTTCCTATCCTGCCGGGCAGAGCCTGGACAACCTGCCGCAGGAAATTGCCGAAGCGCGCATCCATCCCGACGATCTCGCCTGGGTTCAGGAACAAGTCAAACAATCGATGCAGACCGGCTCGCCTTTCAACGCCGAATACCGGGTGTTGCGTCCTGACGGCAGTTTCCTGTGGGTGTTGGCCAGCGGTTGTTGCGAGTTCGATGAACAGGATCAGCCCTTGCGTTTTCCCGGTGTGCTGATCGACATTCACGAACGCAAGATCGCCGAAGAATCCTTGCTCAAGTTCACCCGGGATCTGGAGCAGCGCGTGGCCTATGAAGTCGAAGCGCGGCTGGTGGCGGAGGAGCAGTTGCGCCAGTCGCAGAAGCTCGAAGCCATTGGCGGTCTCACCGGTGGCGTGGCCCACGACTTCAATAACCTGTTGCAGGTGATCGCCGGCAACCTGCATTTACTGGCGCGCCACGAACCGGACAACGTCAACGTGCAACGTCGGGTCAATTCCTCGCTTGCCGCTGTCGAGCGCGGTGCAAAATTGTCTTCGCAGCTGTTGGCCTTCGCCCGTCGTCAACCGCTTTCCCCGGCGATTTGTACGCCGCAGCAGATTTTTGACGGCCTCGGCGAATTGTTGCAGCGTGCGTTGGGCGAAACCATCCTGGTGCATATGACCGCGCCCGCTGAGCCCTGGCGGGTTTTTGTCGACCGCAATCAGTTGGAAAACGCCATTCTCAACCTGGTGATCAATGCCCGCGACGCAATGAAAGGCGAGGGGACGATCGAGTTGAGCGCCGACAACATTCGCCTGGACCATGAGTTCTGTACCGGCAAAGGCATCGTGCCCGGTGACTATGTACAAGTCAGCGTGGCCGACACCGGGGGCGGCATGGCGCCGCAGGTGCTCGCCCAGGCATTTGAACCGTTTTTCACCACCAAGCCCGACGGACAGGGAACGGGGTTGGGGCTGAGCATGGTGTTCGGTTTCGTCAAGCAGAGTGGCGGCCATATCGAGATGTCCAGCGTCGTCGGCCAGGGCACGCGGGTGGCCCTTTATTTTCCGCGCAGCCTGCGTCCGATGGACAGCGAAAGCAGCACGCCGGACGTGCAGCAGCGTGGCGGACACGAGCGGGTGCTGGTGGTGGAAGACAACGACGCGGTGCGTGCTTCGTCGGTGGAGTTGCTGCGAGAGGAGGGCTATGAGGTGCTGACCGCCGCGAACGCCGATGTCGCCATGCAAATGCTGTTGGAAGGGGTATCGGTTGACCTGATTTTCACTGATGTGGTCATGCCTGGCCTGATCAAGAGCTCGGACCTGGCCGCCTGGGCCAAGGTGCAAAATCCTCCGGTGGCGGTGCTGTTCACCTCAGGGCATACCCGTGACATCATCTCGCGTAATCACCAGCTCAGCCCCGATACCCATCTGCTGAGCAAACCCTACAGCCCGGATGCGCTGACCCGGATGATTCGCACGGTCCTCAACGGCTGACACCGGATTTTTTCGCGACCTTACTTTTCAAGGCTACCCGATGACTTCAACGCGCACCTCCAACCCAACCTCCGGCATGGTCAGGGTGCGCGGCGCCCGGGAACACAATCTCAAGAACGTCGACGTCGATATCCCGCGCGATGCCTTGGTCGTGTTCACCGGGGTATCCGGGTCGGGCAAGTCATCTCTGGCGTTTTCGACACTGTATGCGGAAGCGCAACGGCGTTATTTCGAATCGGTGGCGCCGTATGCGCGGCGGTTGATCGATCAGGTCGGCGTGCCGGACGTGGACTCCATCGAAGGCTTGCCGCCTGCCGTCGCCTTGCAGCAGCAACGGGGCACGCCGAGTACACGTTCTTCGGTGGGCAGCGTAACGACGCTGTCGAGCCTGATCCGCATGTTGTATTCCCGTGCCGGCAGCTACCCGGCGGGGCAACCGATGCTGTATGCCGAAGACTTTTCCCCGAATACACCGCAAGGCGCCTGCCCTGAGTGCCATGGGCTGGGCCGGGTCTATGAAGTCACCGAAGCGCTGATGGTGCCGGACCCGAACCTGACCATCCGCCAGCGTGCCGTGGCGTCCTGGCCGTTGGCATGGCAGGGCCAGAACCTGCGGGACATTCTGGTGACCATGGGCTATGACGTCGATATTCCTTGGCGCAAACTGCCGAAAAAACAGCGCGACTGGATTCTCTTCACTGAAGAAACGCCTACGGTGCCGGTGTATGCCGGGCTTACGCCGGAAGAAACCCGGGTCGCCCTCAAGCGCAAAATGGAGCCGAGTTACCAGGGCACCTTCACCGGCGCGCGGCGCTACATCCTGCACACGTTTACCCACTCGCAAAGTGCGCTGATGAAGAAGCGTGTTTCGCAATTCATGCTCGGCAGCCCTTGCCCTTTGTGTGAAGGCAAACGCCTCAAGCGCGAGGCGTTGTCGGTGACCTTCGCCGGCTACGACATCGGCGAACTGTCGCAGATGCCCTTGCTGCAAGTCGCTGAAGTGCTCAAGCCCGTGGCGGCCCAACACTACCTGGAAGAAGGCGAGGAGGCAGGGGAAGTGCTGACTCACGACCAGACCCGCCAGGCCCGGGAACAACGCGTGGCCCACGGGGCCAGCGGTCATGCCAACGCCCCGGATGTGCGCCACACGCCAAACCTGTCGGTGGAGAAACGCCTGGCTGCACAAAGGATCGCCCAGGATCTGCTGGAACGGGTCAGCACCCTGACCGATCTGGGGCTTGGTTATCTGGCGCTGGAGCGCAGTACGCCGACGCTGTCTTCGGGTGAATTGCAGCGTCTGCGCCTGGCGACGCAACTGGGCTCACAACTGTTCGGCGTGATCTACGTGCTGGATGAGCCCTCTGCGGGCCTGCATCCAGCGGATGGCGAGGCGCTGTTCGAGGCGCTGCAACGCTTGAAAGCGGCGGGCAATACGTTATTTGTGGTCGAGCACGATCTGGAAACCATGCGTCGCGCCGACTGGTTGATCGACGTCGGCCCGGCCGCGGGTGAGCTTGGCGGTCGCGTGCTGTACAGCGGCGCGCCGGCCGGCTTGGCCGACGTTGCTGACTCGCAAACCCGTGCGTATCTGTTCGCCGACAAAACCCGCCAATCGCAAGCCAGCCGCAAGCCCAGCGACTGGCTGCGCCTGGAGGGCATCACGCGCAATAACCTCAACGACCTCAGTGTTGAGTTTCCATTGGGTTGCTTCACCGCGGTCACCGGTGTCTCAGGGTCTGGCAAATCCAGTCTGGTCAGCCAGGCGCTGCTGGAACTGGTCGGCGCGCACCTGGGACGCCCAACGGTCGACCATGATCCGCAAGAACTGAGCCTGGAAGACGACGCGCCGCAAGTCAGTGGCGGGCAGGTCAGCGCAGGCCTGGATTCGATCAAGCGACTGGTGCAAGTCGATCAGAAACCCATTGGCCGCACACCACGCTCCAACCTTGCGACCTACACCGGGCTGTTCGACAACGTGCGCAAGCTCTTTGCCGCCACACCTGAGGCTCAGGCGGCGGGTTACGACGCCGGGCAGTTTTCGTTCAACGTCGCCAAGGGCCGTTGCCCAACCTGTGAAGGCGAAGGTTTTGTCAGCGTTGAGTTGCTGTTCATGCCCAGCGTCTATGCGCCTTGCCCGACGTGCCACGGTGCGCGCTACAACCCGCAAACGCTGGCGATCGGTTGGCAGGGCCGCAATATTGCCCAGGTGCTGCAATTGACCGTGGACGAGGCGGTGGAAGTATTCGCCGAGCAAGCTGCAATTCGACGCTCACTGGAAGTGCTGCGCGACATCGGCCTCGGTTATCTGCGTCTCGGCCAACCGGCCACCGAACTGTCAGGCGGCGAAGCGCAGCGGATCAAACTGGCCACAGAGTTGCAGCGCAATCAACGCGGGGCGACGCTGTACGTGCTCGATGAACCGACCACCGGCCTGCACCCGCGGGACGTCGATCGCCTGCTGGAACAGTTGAACAACCTGGTGACGGCCGGGCATACGGTGATCGTTGTCGAACATGAAATGCGTGTGGTCGCGCAGAGTGACTGGGTGATCGATATCGGACCGGGAGCCGGAGATCAGGGCGGCAAGATTGTCGTGGCAGGGACGCCGCAGAAAGTCGCGAAGAACAAAAAGAGCCGGACAGCGCCGTTTTTGGCTCGTGCCTTGTGATCAATCCCTGTGGCAGCCCGTCTGCCGGCGAAAAATCTCCCGACACCACGATCATTCAGACAGGGCACGTTACCGTTGACGCCCATCGCCTACAGGGTTTGAAGGTCATCAGGCGCCGTCGATCGTACGCCGCACCTTGTCCAGCAGTTCCTTGATCTGGAACGGCTTGATCAGCATGTCCATGCCGTCACCGAGGAACACCTGGCGGTTGATTGCGGTTTCGGCGTAGCCGGTCATGAACAGGATCGGCAAGGTACTGCGCCATCCACGGGCAACATCGGCCAACTCCCGACCGGTCATGCGTGGCAGGCCGACGTCGGTGAGCAACAAGTCAATGGATTGATCATTCTGCAAGCGCTCCAGGGCTTCCTCGATCTCGGCGACCTGCGTGCAGCGATAACCGGCGTCCACCAAAACCTCGGCGACGAACATGCGCACCGACGGAGTGTCTTCGACGATCAATATGTGTTCGCCCGCCCCTTGCGGGTCGACGGTAGTGGGCAGGATTTCATTGGAGGTAGGATCGGAGCTTGCCGGCAGCATGATGGTCACTTCGGTGCCGCGCCGGGCCACGCTGCGAATGTGTGCATCGCCACCGGATTGCCTGGCGAAACCGTAGATGGTCGACAATCCGAGCCCGGTCCCCTGGCCCAGCGGTTTGGTGGTGAAGAACGGATCGAACACCTTGTCGATCACGCTGTGGTCAATACCGGTGCCGTCGTCACGCACGGACAAGGCGACATAAGCGCCATCGGCGAGGTTGGGATCTCCGTGGGAATACGCGGCATACGTATTGACCCAAATGTTGCCACCCTGTGGCAGAGCGTCGCGCGCGTTGATCACCAGATTGAGGACGGCACTTTCCAGCTGGATCGGGTCGACCAGGGCAATCGCCGCTTTGCTCGTCAGCTCAAGCTTCAAGGCAATGCGTTCGCCGATGGTGCGCACCAGCAGTTCCTCAAGGGAGCGGATGTGCTCGTTGATGTCCACTGGCCTTGTATCGAGCGGTTGCTGCCGGGCAAATGCCAGCAGGCGATGGGTCAGGGAAGCTGCACTCATCGCCGAGTTCAACGCCGCTTCGGTGTAGAACTGGACCTTGTCGGTGCGTGAATCGGCCACACGCTTCTGGATCAGTTCCAGACTGGTGATGATGCCGGTGAGCAAGTTGTTGAAGTCGTGGGCAATACCGCCGGTCAATTTGCCCAGCGCATCCATTTTTTGCACCTGCAACAACTGCGCCTCGGTGCGCACGCGTTCCGCCACTTCCTTGGCCAACTGGGTGGTGGCGTCGTCCAGCCGTGCCAGATGTGAGCGTTCGCGGTGGCGGTGCTCGGTGACATCCTCGACAAACACCAGGCTCAGTTGCGGTGTGCGATACGGCGAAATCTGCCACTCGGTTTCACGGATCTGGCCCTGCACGCGCATGTTCAGGGTGCCTTTCCAGCGTTCGCCGTATGACAGCCGCAGACGCAGTTCGTTGATGATCGAGGCCTGATCGTCGGCGAAGCACTCGTGAAGTGTATCGGACGCGAGGTTGTCCACGGTCAGTTGGGCAAAGGCATGGTTGCACTCATGGATCTTCAGCCCGGCATCCAGCACCGCGATAGGCGCCGACACGTTGACGAAGATCTCGCGAAAACGCGCCTCGCTTTCGCGTAGCGCATTCTCGGTTTCGCGCACCCGCAACAAGGTGCGCAGCGTCGCCAGCAGCACGTCCGGGTCTACTGGATGGATCAGGTAGGCATCGGCGCCCGCGTCGAGGCCGGTGATGATGTCCCCGGTCTGGATCGAGGCGGCTGATACGTGGATCACCGGAAGCAAGGCGGTCGCGGGATCGGAGCGCAGTTTGCGCACGATGTCGAACCCGCTCATGTCCGGCAGGTTGACGTCGAGAATCAATGCATCGAAGTTGACGCTGTCGATCAACTCCAGGCCCTCGTTGCCGGTGCCGGCTTCGAGCACTTCATAGCCATGGCGCTCAAGGCGTCGACGCAGGGCGTAGCGGGTGGCGACATTGTCGTCGACAATCAATAAGCGAAGGTCACGTTTCATCGGTGTACTCCGTGGCGATCGCCAGCGGGATGATCACGTAAAAGGTCGAGCCCGTGCCTGGCGTACTCTGGACGCCGACTTCGCCGCCCAGCAAACCGGCGAAGCGTTTGCACAGGGACAGCCCGAGCCCGGTTCCGCGCAGGCGCTTTTGCAGCGGTGAATCGACCTGGGAAAAGTCTTCGAACAATGCGCCATGTAGCTCCGGAGCGATACCTATTCCGGTGTCGCTGACGGCAAAACGCACGTGGGAGCTGTTTTCAAGGCGTGCCGAGACCCGGACTTCGCCATGGGTGGTGAATTTCAGCGAATTGGCGATGAAATTGCGCA
This sequence comes from Pseudomonas sp. Sample_22, assembly GCF_004307635.1. Taxonomy (NCBI): domain Bacteria; kingdom Pseudomonadati; phylum Pseudomonadota; class Gammaproteobacteria; order Pseudomonadales; family Pseudomonadaceae; genus Pseudomonas; species Pseudomonas sp. Sample_22. Next base: position 136,841 of record NZ_RCNY01000004.1, on the reverse strand, counting down.
GGATCTGCGCGAGTTTCTTGTCATCGGTGTACAGGCGCGGCAGTCCCACCGGCTCTTCGAATATCAGGTCCACGGCGGTCGCGTCGACAATCGGTCGAAACATGCCGCGCAGGGCGGCGAACAGGTCGAACATATCGAACCAGGCCGGCGATATGGTGATGCGCCCGGCTTCTATCTTCGCCAGATCCAGCAGGTCGTCGACCATATCGCTCAGCTCGCGCGCAGAATTGCTGACGAATGCCACTTGCTTGTGTTGCTCGGCGCTCAAAGGGCCATCGAGTTCATCGGTCAACAGACTGGCGATGCTCAGGATCGAGCCCAATGGGGTGCGAAACTCATGGCTCATGTACGACAGAAAGCGACTTTTTAAATCCGAGGCCTGACGCAATTGTTCGGCCTGGGTGTCGAGTTCCGCGTACAGCGCCAGCACACCCTGGTTGGTTTCATCGAGTTCGGCGCGCAGGGCATCGGCTTCCCCCTGCAACTGGGCGATCAGTGCTGCTTGTTCGTCAATCTGAGTCGCAGGTGCGTCAGGCATGAGCGGCCTCCAGAGCAATGACCAATACCGTGACGTCGTCCCGTCCACGGCAGAAGTCGCGGTGCAAAATCGCGGCAATCACGGCGGGATGGCGATGCACCAGGCCGGGGTAATCCTGCAGGTTCCAGCGCGACTGCAGGCCGTCGCTGTACATGATCAGCAACTGTCCGTTGACCTGAGCATAGTCAAAGGCTTGTGCCTTTCGATACTGGCCGCCGACGATGCCGGGATGAGAGGCCAGTCCGCGAGACTTGTCCGCTGCAATCAGGCAGGCGCCGATATTGCCGATGCCGACGAATTTCAACGCATCGTTGCCAGCATCGAACTGCGCAATGGCCATTGCACCGCCGCGAGTACCGACCATGGCCAGATGCATTTCTTGCAGCGCCAGTACCGGCGAAGCAAATGGCGCCAGTGCGAAGGTTTTTTCGCCGGCGCGGGCGGCTCGTTCGGCTTCTTCGCCATGGCCCAGGCCATCGATCACCAGCGCGCTGATGCGTGGCCCGTCGAAGGCCAGGTGCCAGACATCGCCGCAGGCCGGATCGTTGTGCAACGAGTGCTGGCTGATGCCGACGCGGCGATCAGCCGTCTTGTCCTGGCGTGGATACAAGCGCGTCAGCAGCACGGTGCCGCGTGAGTCTGCATACACGTCGAAGACTTCTGTCTGACGCGAAACGGCGCCCAGCCCGATGCCCTGAGTGCCGCCGGTGGAGAAACCATCGGCCAGGCACGCTTGCAGGTCAAAGCCTCTGGCGCGGTCTATTGCGATCATTTCAATGCCGGTACTCTTCCCGCGGGGTAATACCCGCAGGTGCAGTTCGCCATGGGTGGCATGTTTGAGAATGTTGCTGGCAAGCTCGGTCGCCACCAGTGCTACACGACCTGCATCGGTACTGTCGAAGTCATGTTTTTCGGCGAGTTGTTGGGCGGTGCGCCGTGCGTGCCCGATCTGACTGCTGTCTTCGATCACCAGCACCTGGGTCATCGATCCGCCAATATTCAAGTCCATCGCGTGATCGTCACGCGAGTGCCCTGGCCAGGCGCGGTGTCGAGTTCGAACTCGTTGACCAGCCGCTTGGCGCCGGTCAGGCCCAGTCCAAGACCACTGCCGGAGGTCCAGCCATCGGTCATTGCCAGCTTGATGTCGGGAATGCCGGGGCCTTCGTCGCGAAAAACCAGGCGCAGGCCGCAACGGGCCTGGTCGTCGAGGATCTGCCAGTCCATGTCGCCGCCTCCGCCGTACACCATGGTGTTACGCGCCAGTTCGCTGACAGCGGTCACCAGTTTGGTCAGGTCGATAAGGCGCATGCCGCATTCCTGGGCCAGCTTGCGTGTCAGTTGCCGAGCCAGGACCACGTCCTGCTCGATGTGAATCGGATGAGTGCCGCTGCTGCGTACGATCATTGTTCACGTACTCGTTCCTGAAGCAGTTTCATCCCGCGTTCGACATTCAGCGCGGTGCTGACGCCGGGCAAGGTCAGGCCCAGTTCCACCAGGGTGATCGCCACCGCCGGTTGCATGCCGACCAGCACGGTCTGGGCATCCATGATTTTCGAGAGACCGGAAATCGTCCCGATCATCCGGCCGATAAAGGAATCGACCATGTCCAGGGCGGAGATGTCGATCAGTACGCCCCGGGCGGAAGTGCGGCTGATCCGCTCGGACAAGTCGTCCTGAAGCGTCAGCGCCAACTGGTCGTGCATGTCGACCTGAATGGTCACCAGCAAGAAGTCGCCCATTTGTAATATCGGGATTCGCTCCATAAGCTCACACCGCCTTGCTGATGGTCATTCCCAACCGGGTCAGTGCCAGTTTCAGGGCATCGGCCAGATTGGCTTTGGTCACCACGCCTTGCAGGTCCAGGCCCAGGTGCACGATGGTCTGGGCAATCTGCGGACGCACACCACTGATGATGCAATCGGCGCCCATCAGGCGAATCGCCGTGACAGTTTTGAGCAGGTGTTGCGCCACCAGCGTATCGACGGTGGGCACACCCGTGATGTCGATAATGGCAATTTCCGAACCGGTGTCGACGATTCGCTGCAACAGCGATTCCATGACCACCTGAGTGCGTTGCGAATCCAGGGTGCCGATCATCGGCAGCGCCAATACGCCATCCCAGAGTTTGACCACCGGCGTCGACAGTTCCAGCAGTTCTTCCTGCTGACGCTTGATCACCGCCTCGCGGGATTTCTGGAAGGTGCGGATAGTGTGCAGGCCCAGGGCGTCGAGCAGTTCGGAGACTTCCAGAAGCTGTTCGGCCAATAGCGCCGGACTGTCCTGATAGTGGTTTTGCAGCAGTGCAAACAACGGCCCTTTCAAGGCGAAGATGAAACTGGCGGTCTGCTGAGAGTCGTGGCCCAGCAGGGCACGGCTATGGGAGAGTTTTTCGAGAAACTGGCGAATGTCGTCCCAGCCCGGGGCGGCGATATTCTGGGTGTTGCCGCTCTGCAGGCCCGAGATGATCAGCTCGAGGAATTGCGACGTTTGCTGCTGCAAGTCCTGGACTTTGAGATTGCGTGTGGCACCACTGGTTTCGAGGTCGTTTGTCCATTGGGCAAGCAATTGTGCCGAGTTCTTTTTCATTGCATCGAGCGTGGTGGATTGCAGTGCCGCCATGAGACTTGACTCCTTGAGTTTAAGCGCCGACTCCCCAAAAAATGACCGGCGCAGTTGAATGACCTTTGCCGGATGAAATAGTTGTTGGTTTTCCAAGGCTTTTTTTCATTTCGGCACATGGACTTTAGTCGGCGAAGGCCGTTTCGGTAGTTTTTCACGGAGAATCAGTGCTCCGAAGGAACCCTGAAGCTCAGCCGACTTCGAAACTTCAAGGCTCGGCTATTGAGTCTGGCCGCGCGGATGCAGTGACGAGGACGTAACCATGAAAGACCAATCGATAACGCCGCAAAAGGATCGACCGCAAAGCGACAACCTTGGCGAACCCGTGGAAAACACCCCGCAGCCGCAAAGCGGCGATGACGCGGTTGACCAGAAAAACCGCCATACCGATAACGACAATGAGTTCAGCCCGGGCTTCAAACCCAACCCGGACCGCCCAAAACCCAGCGATGACACCGATGCCGATATCGACACCGATGGCGGCTGAAATCCGCAAATAAAGAAAGCCGCATCTAACGTGCGGCTTTCTTTTTTGCGCTGCGATCATTTACTTGGCATGCGCAGCTTGCAGTTTCTTCGCCATGTCCAGGTGTTTTTGCAGTCCCGGCAACATTTTCTGGGCGAAGCCTTTGAGTTCGACGGCGCCTTTGGTTTTGTCATCCGTTACCGTATTTGCTTCTTTCTTGAATAGTTCGATGGTTTCTTCGTGGGCTTTGACCTGATTGTTTGCGTAGGCCGCATCGAACGATTCATCGCGCATGTCGAGGATTTTTTCCTTGGCCTGCTTTACCAAGGTGGTTTCGTCTGGCACTTCAATGTCGTTTTTCTTCGCGATGGCCGCCAGTTCGTCATTGGCCTTGCCATGATCGGTGATCATCATGTTGGCGAATGCCTTGACGTCCGCCGATTGGCTTTTTTCCAGCGCCAGCCGGCTGGTTTCGATTTCGGCAATACCACCCGCTGCGGCTTTGTCGACGAAATCATTGGAAGTGGCAGCGAATGCCGCGCCCATGCTGGTGCTCAGGGCTACGACCAAGGCGAGGTGGCGCATTTTGAATCCGTCCATTGGTTTTCTCCGCTTGGTTTCAAGGTCAGGTTTCAAGGTCAGGTTTCAAGGGCAGGTTTGATGGGCGATCCGCAGTGATCGTTAAGCTGTGGAGGCGGATTTACCGGCAAAGGTTTTATCGCATTTGCGACAGGACGACGAACGGACGCCGCTGGTCTGACAGGTGGTCGACAGAACCGTCCAAGCAAGGCCATTCTGATAGTTGGCGAGCGCAATCAGTCGCGTTCGCTACCGATTAACAAACGGAGGTGTTCCATGCCGGTGTCCCACGACCTTTATCAGGATCTGAAAATTTCAAAGGAAGATATCCAGCAGAAACGCACCAAGGATCCGTTACTGGATTCACTGATCAACAAGTATTCCCTGGCAGACGCCGAGGTGGTGAAGGCCGAGCAAGCCAAATCCAGCGATGATGCAGTGACGAAGCTCAAGGCCAAGCGCCTGGAGGTCAAGGACAAAATCGTCAGACAGCTGCAGTCGCGGACCTGATCACGATTTAAGAGTTGCAGGAGCGAGGTTGCTCGCTCCCGCATTGTTCCGGCGTTATTGCAGTGCGCTGCTCAAGGGCAAACGCGCCATGTTCCTGGCCTTCAGCGAACCGAAATACAACCAGTCTCCATACTCGCGCACTGTGGTAATCGGGGAGTAGTTGCCGCTGCTGCCGTCCTGCAGGTTGGCGATGACCTTGCCTTGCAGATCCAGACCCAGCACAAAACCACGTTTTTCCACGGGTTTGGGCAGTATGGTCATGGCTCGCACGATCATCTTGCGCAAATACGGGTGAGGTGCGGTGGCATCGAGCAGAGCGTTGCGCGGTGCATACAGCGCCACCCAGAAGCGGTCGCGGCCATTGAATGACAGGTTGTCCGGCAAGCCCGGCAGATTGTCGATGAATATCTCGTGGGTACCGGCGTTCGGTCCGGTCAACCAATAGCGGCTGATGCGATAGGCGCCCGTTTCATTGACCAGTACGTAGGCATCTTCCGGACCCAGCGTCACACCGTTGGCAAACTCCAGTTTGTCCAACAGGACCGAAGTTTTACCGGTCTGAAAGTCATAACGCAGCAATCGACCGTCGCCACCATGCTCAATGATTGCCTCGCCATCCTTGCCATAGCCAAAGCGGCTGGAAGCATCGCTGAAATAAGCAAAGTGCCCCGGTTTGTCGATGACCACGTCGTCAGTGAAACCAAAGGGCACACCATTGGCCTCGGTGGTCAACGCCACCAGTCGACCTTGTGCATCGAGCGACAGCAAGCCTTTGACCGCATCAGCGATGACCAGCAAGCCATTTGGATGGCGGGCCAGCCCCAATGGTCGGCCACCGGTATCGGCGAGCATTTTGGTGATCTTGCCATCCAGGCTGGTGCGGATGACGCGGCCGTCATGCAAACCGCTGATCAGTGCATCATTTTCCAGCAGCAGTGCTTCCGGGCCGTCGATGTCCACTGCGCCCACGCGCTCGATGCCTTTGAGGCGCTGATTGTCGGCGTAGACACCTGCGGTGAGGGGCGGAGCAGGTGACGGCGTCCAGGCCACCGGTTGCACCTTGGTTGGCATCAGCAGCAGGAACCCGCCAATGGCAACAATCAGCAGCAACACCCAATGGTGGAACCTGATCGATCGACTCACGCGCCGACTCCTGATTGTGCCAAGTGCTTTTGTGCCATCTCGCGCAAAGCCAGCATCGACGCCGCCGACTCGTGATCTATTCGCCGCTTGAGCAGCAACCGATTGGCAATGCGCATCGCCAGACCACTGAATTGATACTCCAGCGTGCGGACAAATCGTGTGCTGTCGCCTTGGGCCTCGCATTCGTAAGTCACCACCAGCGACAGTCCATGGTCGCCATCAGCCCGGGCAATCCAACGCCGTCCGGGCAGATACTCGTCGACCACCCAACGCAAATGCCCGTCGCGGCCACCGGCACGGATGTCTTCTTCGAACCGGGCGCCGGCATGCAACGAACCTTTCTGGCCATTGATCTTCAACGATGATGGATGCCACTGCGGCCAGAGGCTCACGGTGCTGGCGTAGGCGAGAACTTCGATGGGATTGCCGGCAATTTCGATCTGGTGCTGCATGCGGGTCATGGCTGTTCTCGTCAGGTACGGGGAGGCCTGCTCCGGTTCCCAGTAAAGGGTGCCGAACAGGTAATCCATCAACGGAAAAACAATGTTGAAATTGCGCTCCTGCATCATCTCGCGGCGATGGTGCAGTTCATGCAGGCGACGCATCTGACGAATCCACGGCAGGCGTGTCAGCGGATTGTGCGGCGGCAAATGTTCGCAGGCATGAAACACTTCATACGTGAGATAACCGAGGACCATGCACCCGCCCACCAGGCCGGCGACGTTGGCGTCAAACTGATTGAGCAGCCACCAGAGGGGCAGGGCGATCACCAGTGTGTGCAACACGATCAGCCATGCGGGAAACAGGATCACCCGCCAGTCGCGGGCGTTGTCGTAAGTCATATGCCCGGGGGCGAAGAAGCTGTGATGGTCGCCGGCATGGCGGGCATAGAACATCCGTGCGAAGGCTTTTTTGTGATGCCCCAGGTGCCGATGCACGATGTAAACGCCAAAGCTGAACGCCAGCAGGGTCAACGGCACCGCCAGCCATTGCAGCGGGCGCACCTGGTGCACGCTAGTCCAGAACATGGCGATGGCCAGCATGCCGAACAACAATACAAAAATGCCATGTAACCAAGGGTTGTAGCGGGGGTGGATGTCGGCGCGGTAGCGGCTGCGGAATGCTTCGGTGGTCTGCCTCACTGCAATCACCTGTCGTTTTTATTATCTCCAGCAGATTAGACGATTTCGACAGGTTGTCCCGCCGAACCTTGAGGACACAACGGCCATGATCCGGTGCAAACCGGACTCACGTCAGCGGGTTCCAGCGTTGCGACCAGTCGTCATCGGACTTGATCACTTCGCGCAGTAGATCGAAAGCCTGTTGCAGGGTTTCCGAGTCGCGATCGCGGGAGTAGACCAGGTAGGTGGGATAACTGAATTCCGGGGCTTTCGCGACGGACTCCAGCACGCCGCTTTCCAGATAGCTCTGCACGACGCGGGTGCGGAAATAGCCACTGCCGCCGTTTTCCAGAATGTATTGCAAGGCCAGCGGGCCAAGATTGAAGCTCAGCGCAGCCTTGGCTTTCTCCGGTAACGCCGCATCGTGCTGGCGCCGGAAGTCCGGGCCCCAATTGATATACACGTAAGGGTCAGGACGCGCAGGATGGCGGACGAGGATGAGTTTTTCTTCGAGAATCTGCTCGACTTGCAGACGCGGCCAGTACTCGGGTTGGTAGACCAGCGCCGCATCCAGCACACCGAGTTCCAGCTGCCGCAGCAGGTTTTCGCCGTCACGAATCTCCATGCGCAGGGCGTGGCCAGGAATTTTTTCCCGCAGTTCAGCGGCCCAACTGAGCATCAGCGGGTTGCACAGGCTGACCTCTCCGCCGATATGCAACACATCGTGGTAACCCTCGGGCAATGGTAGATCGCGCCGCGCCGCTGCCCAGGTTTCCACCAACTGGTTGGCGTACACCACGAAGGCTTCGCCATTGGGCGTCAACCGGGCGCCGGCGCGATTGCGCACGAACAGGGTGCTGCCCAATTGGCTTTCGAGTTTCTGCACTCGGGCGGTGATTGCGGTCTGGGTGACGTGAAGTTTTTCGGCGGCTGCGGCAAGGCTGCCGTGGCGGACGATTTCCAGGAAGGTGCGGGCTAGGTCGATGTCCATGGGGTGGCCGGTGCGAAGAGTGCAGGCATTGTAAGAGCGTAATTGTGCGCAGGCTACAGGCACCGAAAACGACAAATCCCGCCACCAGGGCGGGATTCGTTTGTAGCCAGGCGTGCTCCCGAAAAGCCGGGAGCGACTTGCTTAGCTTGGGAACAGCTCGGACAGTTTCATCGCCAGCATCATGTCGCCTTCAGCGCGCAGTTTGCCGCCCATGAACGCTTGCATGCCGTCGGTTTCACCGCTGACGATGCCTTCCAGGGTTTCGCCGTCCATCACCAGAGTGACCTGGGCGTCCGGGTTCTCGCCTTCCTGCAGTTCGCAGGTCTGGTCCTTGACGATCAGCGAAAAGTTCTTGGTGTCGTCGATGCGGAAACCGAAGACCAGGTCCAGACCGGCAGCAGCGGCTGGGTTGAACTTGGCTTTCATTGCTTGTACTGCATCTGCTACGGAGGTCATGGTTTGATCCTTTTTTCTGATAGATAGAGCAGGGTAATTAGAGCTGGGTGATTACAGCCAGGGTCACAATAGTCCGGACTCAGCGAAACGTGATGAGTTCCGGGGCCTTCAGCAGTTGCAGGTGCGCATGACTGTTGAAGGAAGCCAGAGCCACCTCGCGACCACGAAACTTCAAATGGTTGAGCGAGGTGTTGACGATTTGCCAGTTCAATTCAAAAGCCTGTTTGGCAGGCATTTGCGTAATGAGATGGAGCAGGGCAGTGATGGTGCCGCCGGAGGTGAACACGGCGATTTTCTGCGTGTTGTCGGCCTGTTCGAGGATCCGGTGCAGGCCGGCCTGTACACGCTCGACAAAACCCAGCCAGCTTTCCAGGCCCGGCGTGTCATAGGTCCCCGCCAGCCAGCGCTCGATGATCAGGGCGAAAATGCGCTGAAATTCGCCGCGGTTTTGCGCCGCGTTGCGCAAAATGTTCAGGGCTTCGGGTTCGTCCGGCAGCATGGCGGGCAACAGCGCGCGAATCACTGCGTCGGCATCGAATTCATTAAATGCGGAATCGGTTTCGAGAATGGGAACCGGCAGCCCTACGGCGGCAAATTGCTCCAGGGCGCTGTTGGCCGTGTGCTGCTGGCGACGCAGGTCGCCTGCAATGCAGCGATCGAAGCTGATACCGAGTTCGGCCAGGTGTTGGCCGAGGATTTCTGCCTGACGGATACCGGTCGGCGACAGGACGTCATAGTCGTCTGCACCAAAGGAGGCCTGGCCATGTCGAATCAAATAGATGCTGCCCACGTCCGCGTCATCCCGGTACGTTGAAGGTTTGGCGAGGTTATGAGGATGGCGGTGAGCTGTCAATGAAAAAACATACGCTTGTTTGAAATGCTCGTTCCAGCCGTGTTGCCAGAGGTTTCACGGCTGGTCGCAAGGCTGGCGCATGGGTATGCTGGAGGCATCCCGCGCGCGTAGATGTCGCGCATCGTTTGAGGAGTCCCTGTGGAGTTTTTTTCCGAGTACGCCATTTTTCTGGCCAAGACTGTGACCCTGGTGATCGCCATTCTGGTGGTCCTGGCCAGTTTTGCGGCCTTGCGCAGCAAAGGTCGACGTAAATCGGCCGGGCAGTTACAGGTCAGCAAGCTCAATGATTTCTACAAAGGGCTGCGTGAACGCCTGGAGCAAACCTTGCTCGACAAGGATCAGCTCAAAGCCTTGCGCAAGGTCGAAGCCAAGACCGAGAAAAAACAGAAGAAAAAGCCCGAGGCCAAACCACGGGTGTTCGTGCTGGATTTCGACGGTGACATCAAGGCGTCGGCCACGGAAAGCCTGCGCCATGAAATCACCGCACTGCTGACCCTCGCCACCCCGAAAGACGAAGTGGTGCTGCGTCTGGAAAGCGGTGGCGGTATGGTCCATAGCTACGGACTGGCATCTTCGCAGCTGGCGCGTATCCGTGAAGCCGGCGTGCCATTGACCGTGTGCATCGACAAAGTGGCAGCCAGCGGCGGCTACATGATGGCGTGCATAGGCGAGAAGATCATCAGCGCACCGTTCGCGATTCTCGGTTCGATCGGCGTGGTGGCACAATTGCCCAACGTCAATCGCCTGCTGAAAAAACACGACATCGACTTCGAAGTGCTGACGGCCGGTGAATACAAGCGCACCTTGACGGTGTTCGGCGAAAACACCGAGAAGGGCCGGGAGAAGTTCCAGGAAGACCTGGACATTACTCACCAACTGTTCAAGAACTTCGTATCACGCTACCGCCCGCAACTGGCCATCGACGAAGTCGCCACTGGCGAAATCTGGCTGGGTGTCGCGGCGCTCGACAAGCAACTGGTGGACGAACTCAAGACCAGCGACGAATACCTGGCCGAGCGTGCCAAGCAGTCCGAGCTCTATCACCTGCACTATGCCGAACGCAAAAGCCTGCAGGAACGCATTGGCATGGCGGCCAGTGGTTCGGTGGAGCGTGTGCTGATGAACGTGTGGGGACGCCTGACACAAAATCGATTCTGGTAATGCATGAGCTACACCGGCACTCAATAAAACCGCAGCGTTAGCTGCGGTTTTATTTTGGGCGGAAAGTTGAGTGCGTTAGTTAAGTATTAGAATCTCTAGTCCAATAAATATTTTGTGCTTATTAATGGCGTTTACTTGTCAGGTGCATTGATTAGAATCGGCTTTCCCTAATCAGCAGCAAGGAAGTTGCACAATGGAAATAAGCACTCAATACAATGGTAATCCGGATGACTTAGCTCTTTTTGTAAAGCTATTGCCCGAAGAGTCCATGTTTCTTATCGATCTACGGCCCAAAAAGGATCACAAGGTTGTCCATCGATCCAATGGTGAAATCCTGTTCACCCTTATCAGGCGCCATCAGCCCAGTCCGTCGAAGCCGGACTTCAAGGTTTTCATCGTAGGTGCAAACTGGGGAAGTTTGAACGGTACGTTATTTGAAGATGTCGCTGCATTGGCATATGCCATTCAGAAAAGAGGACTGCAGCAAGTCGCGTTTTAACCCTTCTTTAGAAGCGAAGTTCAAGTAAGGTCTTGATGATCAACATCATCAAGACTTATTTATGGGTGACGGTGGACAAGGCGAGCCCGCTCCTACAAGTGCTATCTGCTTCTTCCCACATTGCAAAACGTTCACATTGGTTAGAGTGAAATCCTTCCACTGCAACGGACTGCGCAATGAACGAGTATCCTCTCCAACCCCTGTACGAGGCGCTGAAGGTCGCTGTCGACACTACGCTGCCACAAACCCCGACCCAGTTTGCCGAGTATCTGATCAAGCAAAAATGGGCTATCGACCCGCAGGATGCCCTGCTTGTCACCCTCGATTACGATTACCGCGGCCATCCTGCACAGGACGGCATTTACCAGGGACAGGTCGCGAATTCGCAAAGCCTGGTTCAGGTGCTGCTCAGCAATTACCAGACCGTCGGCGACGGGCATTTCGGTGAAACGGCTTTCGGACTGTATACGCCGCCGGATATCGGGCCGGCCGTTCGCGTCGTTGAGCATGTCGATGAATTCGCCGATGACGGTAGCGGTAATCACAAAACCTATGAAGGTATTTATCGGCAGACAGTGCCGCAAACCTTCGGGCCGCAGACCCAAATCAATGTGCGGCCCGCAGATTTCAAGAAATGGGTCTGGCAGCTGTCTTTCAAGGATTTGTACAGGGACTATGTCGACAAAGCGTGGCCCACCGACGAGGTGATTGCGGCTGCCGAACCTTTTGCCCTGAGAACATCCACCAAAGCCGCGTTTGTCATGTCCTCCTGGCTGCAACGGCAAGAAAACAGCCTGTCTCCAGAGGGCCTGGAGCTGGCGATGCAGGCGGCGGGTTTGCCTGTCGGCCAGACCTGGGGGACATTGACGATCGAGCAGCTGCAAGCCGTGACGCGAATGCCTTCGAATGTGCAGGCAAACCGTCTCAGGCTTTACCGATACACCGCAACGGATATCTGGTGTTACCGCGAGCGGTCCAGCGGCAGAGTGTTGATGTTTGTCCCGGGCAACTCTTCACCCTTGCACGAGTTTACCGATACCTCCCAGCTGCGCCGGTGGGTCGTTGACCAGGCGCGGGACGCCGAAACGAGGCAGGCGCTGGCTGCGCACTTCGCCAAGGAGGATCGCAGCGACGGCACCTTTCACGCCGGTGTACTTACCGCGCTGGAGGGCATGGCGCAATACCCCAGGGAGCATCGGTTGACGAAGCAGGCCGGCTTCTTCAATGACGATGGCTATTGGAACCCCGATGATTACATTGCCTTCGACCTGGCTTCCCCGAGAACCGACCCTTTCGCGCAACTGGTATCGAGCATGAAGCAGGCCGCTCAGGCCAGCGTCGATACTATTCGTGATGACGCCCAGGTCAACCGCGATAATTTGAACGCGGTCATCGAACCCATTGTGCAATGGGTCAACCGATTCGGTCCGCTGGCATTGTTCGTCCCGGGCGGTGAGGGTTTTCTGGCCCTGGCCGGGCTGCTCGATGCGGCCTATGGCCTGGATCAGGCAGTAACTGCTGAAACGGCCGAACAGCGTTCCGAGGGTGTGACCCGCACGGTCTTCGGGTTGCTCAACGCGTTGCCTCTGGTTGCGGATGCCACGTCGGCCATTGGCGAAGAGGCTCAGGCTGGCAAGCTGATTCCGTCGCAAGACTTACCGCGCGAACCCGCAGCCGGACCCCATCCCGAACCCACCGCATTGCCTGCACCGCCACCTGGGCCAATGCCCTCACGGGTGGATCTGCTGCGGGGCGTCGGCGCGCCTGCGGGCACATTCAGTGACGAGGTGCTGGCACAGATCGGCAAGGTCAGTGCGGTCGACAATGACATGCTGCGCCTGATGCAGTCTGGCCGGCCGCCGACCCCGTTGCTGGCGGACACCATTGAGCGCTTCAGCATCGATCAGGAAGTCATGGCACAAACTCGTTCATCCACCGCGCCAGGTGACCTTTTCTATCAGCGGTATCAGGCGCTGCAGCAGTCCGAATACGAATGGGTGAAGCTGTTCCAGCGCCAATATCCCGAATTGCCGAGAACGGCTGTGGAACAAATGCTCGATCGCTATGGGGTTGATTTGACGGCGGCACCGGACGCTTCCCAGGCCCGGTGGCTGTTGAGACAACTCGATGGCAAGGCTCGTCAATACCAGCAGCATGTGCGCCTGAACCGGGCCTATGAAGGTCTTTATCTGCAGTCAATCGCCAATCCTGCGTCGGATACCCTGGCCCTGCATTCAATGAGCCGTCTGCCAGGTTGGCCCAAAGGTTTGCGCATCGAAGTGCGCGACGCCTCCATCGGCGGACGCCTGCTGGATCGCAGCGGACCGCTCGAAGCGCCGGATTGCCGGATCCTGATCAGGGTGGAGGCGGGATATCTGCCGTCCACGCAAGCGGCTTCAACCACCGATGTCTACTCAGCGGTTGCAGAGCTGTTGTCAGAGGATGAGCGCTCGGCCTTAGGGCTGATATCCAGTGACCCGGGCAAACAACTTAAACTCAAGATCGGTGACCAACCGTTGCCCCGTTCAGAGCTCATGCTGGGGTTGGGCAGGATGGACTCCGGTTTGCCCTTCGAAGCACAGGGCTTGAAAGGCGGAGGTTTTCCGGATACGCCCCACGCCGCGCAATTGACCCACGAAATCATGAGGTTGCAGCTCAGGGAGATCTATCCTGAATTCACCGACAGTGAGGCCGATGACGTTCTGCTACCTCTGGGCAGTGGTGCGCAACGCCACATCGACACGTTGCGCCAGCAAATGCATCAACTGCATATGGACATCGATACCTGGATCGATCAGGTGGGAGTGGATATCGACGAAATGGATATCCCGTTCCTGAACATGGGCGATCCTGGAACAGAAGGATTGACCCACGCGCAACTTGCTTTGCGCAATGCACAGATGATCCAGGACACCATGCGCCAGGAAACGGCGACTCGTGACGAGTTGGCCGAAGAGTTGATCGCCATCTGGAAAAAACGCGCACCGCAGGAACATAGCCACTATTCAGGCAATCATGTCGATGGTTTCGTGATGGACATGAGCCACGAAGACTACCATCGGCTGCCGGCGCTCAACGTGCGTTTCAATGATGTCATCGGGCTGAATCTGCAGCAGTTGCAGTTGACGGAAGGAGAGACGCTCAATGGCTTTCTGGAGTGTTTTGCGAACCTGCGGACACTCAATCTGCAAGACACTGACCTGCGGTTATTCAACCTCGATGGTGAACTGGAATCTGTGTTGCCACCGGCCGTTGCCCAGTTGCAGCATCTGACAACCTTGAATCTGCGTGCCACCCAACTGACCTTTGAGGAAACCACGGCAGCGCAGTTGAGCTCGCTGACCAATTTGCAATCGCTGGACTTGAGCGAAAACCCGTTGCGCGTTCCACCGGTGATACTGGGAATGGACAAGCTACGTTCGCTCAATCTGAACAACACCCGCATTACCACGTGCCCCATCGGGGTCATGGATCAGCCCTACCTGACGACCCTGGATCTGCGTAACAACGGCATTCGCCGAGTGCCGCTGGCCGTGCTGAATCAAGCCATCGCCAGGGATCGGGTGCTGCTGTGGAATAACCCGCTGGATGATGAGGACACCTTGCGGCGGTTGGTCACGCATCGGGAGCAAACAGGCATCAACTTGTGGCTGGGTGCGCCTGGCCCCGCGTATTCGGATCCGCTGGCCTGGTTGAACGGGATTGAAGGAACGCAGCGAAACGCTCGGCTTGAGGTCTGGCAGCGCCTGGCGCTCAGGCCGGGAGGTGGGCGATTTTTAGGAACGATGAATACCCTGACCCTCACCGCGGATTTCCGGGTCAATTACCTGGATCTTCAAACACGGGTCTGGCGACTGCTGGTCGATGCGGATGCATCGGATGAACTGCTGGAGCGCTTGACCCGCAATACGCCGATTCCGGCGGGCGCTCTGGATAACCCTGTCGCGGTGTTCACGGCATTGGAAAGCCGTGCGCAGTTATACCGGGACTGGGCGGCGTTGGGGCAACCGATTCCCATCCAGCAATAAGGATTTCAAGGGCGGGTAGCCAATAGCCCTGCTGCCGATGGGGAGCAGGGCTACAGCGGTCAACGGCGACGGAACAGCGGCAGCGGTTCGTCGGTGGCGGCCTGATAGGTCACCGAGAAGTCCTTGAGACCTTCCAGGGCTTCGTATGGGTCTTTATCGGCGCGGATCGCGAATGCATCGAAACCGCAGCGGTGCATGTAGAACAATTGATCGCGCAGCACGTCGCCAATCGCCCGCAATTCGCCTTTGAAACCGTAGCGGTCACGCAGCAGACGGGCGTTGGAGTAGTTGCGGCCATCGGTGAAGGCCGGGAAGTTCAAGGCGATGACCTGGAAACTCTCGACGTCCTCGCCGATTTCCTCGGCTTCTTCATCGGCATCCAGCCAGATACCCAGGCCGCCGTCGCGGGCCAGGAGCATACGGCTGTGTTCGCGCCACAATTGCAGCGGAACGATGTAGTCGTCGCAGTTGGTGATCTCGTCGATGTTGAAATCCTTGGGCAGCAGGTGCCAGGTTTCGTCGACGACGGCGTTGTTCTTAATGATTCGCTGCATAGACGCGTTCCTTGAAGAGGTCGATGCCAATACGCTGATAGGTGTCGATGAAGCGCTCGTCTTCGGTACGTTGTTCGATGTACACGTCGATCAGCTTCTCGATCACGTCAGGCATGTCTTCCTGAGCGAAGGACGGGCCAAGGATCTTGCCCAGGCTGGCGTCGCGACTGGCGCTGCCGCCGAGGGAAACCTGATAGAACTCTTCGCCTTTCTTGTCCACCCCGAGAATGCCGATGTGGCCGACGTGGTGGTGACCGCAGGCGTTCATGCAACCGGAGATGTTCAGGTCCAGTTCGCCGATATCGAACAGGTAGTCCAGGTCGTCGAAACGGCGCTGGATCGATTCGGCGATCGGGATCGACTTGGCGTTGGCCAGGGAGCAGAAATCGCCGCCCGGGCAGCAGATGATGTCAGTCAGCAGGCCGATGTTCGGCGTGGCGAAACCTTTCTCGCGCAATTCGCCCCACAGCGTGAACAATTTGTCCTGTTCAACGTCGGCCAGAATGATGTTCTGTTCGTGGGAGGTGCGCAGTTGACCGAAGCTATAGCGGTCGGCCAGGTCGGCCACGGCGTCCAGCTGCTTGTCAGTGATGTCGCCCGGTGCTACACCGGTCGGCTTCAACGACAGGGTCACGGCAACATAACCCGGCTTCTTGTGGGCCAGGGTGTTGCGCGCGCGCCAGCGGGCGAAGCCCGGGTGTTGCTGGTCGAGTTCGGCCAGGGCAGCGTTCTGGTTGTCGAGGGACTTGTAGTCTGGATCGACGAAATGTTTGGCGACGCGATGTACCTCGGCTTCGGTCAGCGTGGTCTGGCCACCGCGCAGGTGCTCCATTTCCGCATCGACTTTCTGCGCGAAAACTTCAGGCGTCAGCGCTTTCACCAGGATCTTGATCCGCGCCTTGTACTTGTTGTCGCGACGGCCATAGCGGTTGTAGACACGCAGGATGGCGTCGAGATAGCTCAACAGGTCTTGCCACGGCAGGAATTCATTGATGAATGCGCCCACCACAGGGGTACGCCCCAAACCACCGCCGACCAGCACACGGAAGCCCAGTTCGCCAGCGGCGTTGTGCACCGGCTCAAGGCCGATGTCGTGGACTTCGATGGCGGCACGGTCGGAGGTCGAACCGTTCACGGCGATCTTGAATTTGCGTGGCAGGTAGGCGAATTCCGGGTGGAACGTGGTCCACTGGCGGACGATCTCGCACCATGGGCGCGGGTCGATGAGTTCGTCGGCGGCGACACCGGCGAACTGGTCGGTGGTGACGTTGCGCAGGCAGTTGCCGCTGGTCTGGATCGCGTGCATCTGCACGGTGGCCAGTTCAGCGAGGATGTCCGGGATATCTTCCACGGCCGGCCAGTTGAACTGCACGTTCTGCCGGGTACTGATATGGGCGTAGCCCTTGTCGTAGTCCCGGGCGATCTTGGCCATCATTCGCATTTGTCGCGAAGTCAGCTGGCCGTAAGGCACCGCGACTCGCAACATCGGTGCGAAACGCTGGATGTAAAGGCCATTTTGCAGGCGCAGGGGGCGGAATTCTTCTTCGCTCAGCTCACCTGCCAGATAGCGTCGGGTCTGATCACGGAACTGCTTGACGCGGTCCTCGATGATCCGCTGATCGTATTCGTCGTATACGTACATATAAGTCCTGTTCTCAGGCTTGGGTCGCTCGGATGCAGCTGCGTTTTTTGCTTGCCGCAGTCCAAGAGCCTCTGCAATTCTGCGCGCACGGCCGCGCACTCCTAATGGAGCCGGGGCAAGATACCAGTTTGCAGTTATGCGCAAAAGTGATGTTTGAGTATATATAAAGAACCAAATCGCCTAACGAGAAGGGTTGTTAGATAACCCACATTTGTCGTGCGGGCAATCATCGTCTTAACTGTGGTCGAGTCCTTATGCAATCACCGATAAAACCGACAAGAGGCGATGCAATGAGCAACCCAACCAAAGCAAGGAAAAGCGACAGCACAGTCGATGCCTGGGCGATTCTGTTCCTGATCATTCTTGTGGTCGGCACCGCCGTATTCTGGGTAAGTCATCAATAACCGACCCGACCGAGCCTCGTTCCGACGATTGTCGGACAAAAACCGCAATAAACGCCGTTTTGCGGACGTTCGCTGGCTATAATGCGTGGCGAATTTCCGGGGGCTCGGACGACACATGTTGAAGTTTCTAAGGGGTGCATTGCTGGCGCTGGGCATGGTCGCGGGACCGTGTGCTCAAGCGGCGTCAGTGCTGTTCCTCAACCCGGGGACCACCAGGGAAGCCTTTTGGGTCAGCTATTCGCAATTCATGCAGGCGGCCGCCGCTGATCTGGGCATGGACCTGCGCATCCAGTATTCCGACCGGGTTCCTGAAAACATTATCAAGCAGGCACGCGAAGCCCTGCAGGGCAGCGATCGCCCCGACTATCTGGTGTTCGTCAACGAGCAATCGGTCGCCCCCGAAGTACTGCGCCTGGCTCAAGGCAGCGGGGTGAAGTTATTCATGGTCAACAATGCCCTGACGGTGGATCAGATAAAACTGCTCGGCGCCCGACCGAACAAGTATCCCGACTGGATCGGCAGCCTGGTGCCCAATGACGAGGAGGGCGGTTACCTGATGCTCAAGGAACTGATCCGCTCGCATCCTCCGGTAGCGCCGGGCGAAATGATTGATCTGCTGGCTTTTTCCGGGCTGAAAGTGACGCCCTCGGCGCAGTTGCGGGAAAAAGGCATGCGTCGGGCGCTGGCGGAACACCCGCAAGTGCGTTTGCGCCAGCTGGTGTATGGCGGCTGGACCCGTCAGCGCGCCTACGAGCAAGCCAAGCTGTTGTTCAAGCGCTATCCGCAGACTTCACTGGTGTGGGCGGCCAACGACGAAATGGCGTTTGGCGTCATGCAGGCGTATGTCGAATCAGGGGGAGTCCCGGGCAAGGACGCGTTGTTCGGCGCCATCAACAATTCACCCGAGGCATTGCAGGCTCTGCTCGACAATCGCTTGAGCGTATTGCTTGGCGGGCATTTCAGCCTGGGCGGCTGGGCGTTGGTTGAACTGCATGATTATGACGAAGGGATCGACATCAGCCAGTACGGCGGTCGCGACCGACAGATTCCACTGTTGCAACTGATCAACCGTTCGCAAGCCAAACGACTGTTGGCAATGAGTCGCACGCAGGACTACGGGGTGGATTTCCACAAGCTTTCGGCCAAGGGACGACCCGCGTCATACCGCTATCCGTTCAGCCTGCAAACCCTGATGCACTGACCCGTTTCAGATCCCTGCCAGCAGCAGCACCAGTTTGACGATGCCGAACAGCGTCAGGGCAAACACCGTGGTGAACAAAATCCCCAGGATCACGAAATGACTCGGCTTGCCATGGGTGAAGTCCCGCGCCCGGTTCTTGCCGCTCTGCACCCCGAACGCTGCCGCCATGACGCTGTGCAACATCTGCCAGAAAGTGGGCGGCTTGTTATCGGCTGGATCGTCCATAAACCCTTGTCTCCCGTTTGAGTAAAACAAGCATAGACAACCCGCGCCAAAGAAGATCGGTCGGGAGCTACCCCGGTATAAATATGTACCGCCCTGGACGACAGGCCCGCTGATTGACTGATGCTTCATACAACAGCATCAGGTAGTGCCACATGAGTGGAATTCCAAAAGCCCAGGAAAAGGGCCTTCATAACCATTTCATCAAAAAAAAGCTGCACGAACGCATACGACATTTGACCCCGGCAAACATCCGGGCTCTGGATCGGGCAAGAACACCCGGAGGGCTGGCCGAAGATGCCATGCCGCAATGGTTTCAGAAGGCCACCAGTGACCAACGACTCACTGTGCGAGACCAGCAGAAGCGCAGTCGAACGTGCAACGAAACCCTGGCAAAAACCCTCACCGGGCTCAAGGGCGTCACCGAATTCGCACAACCGTTGCTTGAGGCGGCGTTGCAAAAAAAGTTCGGGCTCAAAGTCGATGTGACGCAGACATGGCTCTACGAGCCTTTCGCAGACTCTCTGATCACGCACCAGTCACTCCTGCAGCTGGCACTGCGCAATTTTGAAGAAGACCCGGTATTCAATGCCGGTGACGTCATTGCTGA
The DNA here is from genome assembly GCF_004307635.1 of Pseudomonas sp. Sample_22. Lineage (NCBI taxonomy): Bacteria > Pseudomonadati > Pseudomonadota > Gammaproteobacteria > Pseudomonadales > Pseudomonadaceae > Pseudomonas > Pseudomonas sp. Sample_22. Next base: position 117,244 of record NZ_RCNY01000004.1, on the reverse strand, counting down.
GCGGGGACTGCGCGCAGCCCATCTGGAAACTCAAGGAGGACCTTACGGTTGGGACTATCCGGAAACGGGGCCTTCAACGCGCTACAGGATCAAGCCGCTAGCGCTAAAACCTGCCGATTTTGCATCGTTATGCCGGGAGCTGGATATCGGCAAACAGTATCAGGAACACCTGACGGCGATGTTTGACGCGGGGCACCGGGCGGCCACCGTGCGCACCCAGACCATCGATGCATGGAAGGCCAGTCTGCGAGTGCACGCCGATATCGCTCACCTCAAGTCGCTGATCACGCCTTCGGCCTACCGTACTTTGCTGGCCGTGCTCAATGGCGAGCCCTCGCCAACACTGGACGGCGAGCGCGTCACTTGCAGTCAGTTGCATGTGTTGGGGTCGCCTGTCAGTGAGCTGTTTGTCATCGGTGCACTTCGGCGCAAAGGTAAAAAGATCGATTTCGGTTGGAGCAATCCGGGAGTCAATCTGTTTGACGTGCTGGGTTATCAGGACTCGCGGATCATCGTCTGTATTCCCGGTGATCCATTGGCGCCGGTCATGGAATATGCCTCGCTCAAGTCCTTTGAAAATGACCTGTGCTACAGGCTGCGAGATGTCAATTATCAGCGCTCATTTCTCAGACTGATTCCCCACGGTGATGCGGGGAAGTTCCTCGGCAAGATCAAGACCGCCCTGCAAACGCTCAAATGGAACCCCGATTTTCCTTACCGCAAACAAACCGTGCTGGGGCACATCGACGGCATTTACGAACACGTGTATCGGGACGAGCCGGTTCTGGATATCAGTGAAGAATTTTTTGATGCCGAACTGTTCGGCGAGCTGTACAGGCGGCATCAGAAGCGCCTGAAAGAGACTGCCGAGCAATTGGCGGTGCCGACCGCCAAAGTTGATCATGAGGCCTGGTATGAACGACTCGCCCGGTATGCCGAATGGGGGCTGAGCGTACTCAACGCAGCAGCATTTTTCGTCCCTGGCCTGGGCGAGGTCATGATGGCCGTGATGGCCGTGCAACTGACCATGGATGTTTATCACGGCGTTGAAGCGTGGAGCATTGGCGACACGGATCAGGCCTGGAGTTACTTGAAGTCGGTGGCCGTGAATGTTGCCTTCATGGCGGCGGTAGGTACGGTAGCCGGTAAAGTGCCGAAAGTGCTGTCGACGCCCATCGCCGATGGCCTGGTCAAAGTCAAATTGCCGTTTGGCAGCGAACAGTTGTGGCGGCCTGGCTTGAGGCCTTACTTGAGCGACAGGGTCTTGCCGGTGGGCCTCAAGCCCAACGAGCGTGGGCAATATCAAGTGGATGGCAAAACCTATATCAGGCTTGACGGTAACGTCTACGAGAAGACCTTCGATCCCGTGCTGAACAAATGGCGACTAAAAAAACCGAGTGTCTCGGATGCTTACTCCCCGGTGCTTGAACACTACGCAGGAGGCGCGTGGCGCCATCGTTTCGAGCGCCCCCTGGAGTGGGATCGAGCGACATTACTGCGACGTCTGGGCCCGGTCACCGAAGGTATCGATGCAGCGACGCTTGAGAAAATTGCCGATATCAGCGGCGTTGACGACGACGCGTTGCGCAAGATCCATATGGATCACCTGAGCTTGCCCTCTGCGTTGTCCGATACGTTGCGGCAGTTTCAGACTGACCGGCAGCTCAATGAACTGATTGAACAGATTCGTCTCGATCAGCCGGTGCCGGACAGCCGTTACAACGACGTTTTGCCGCAAGTGATCACAATGCCCCGTTGGCCCCATGGACGTGTAATCGACGTGTTCGACAATCCAGGCCTGACGGGAGCTTCGTCCCGCTATGGTAAGGCGTCATTACCGGCGAAGCCGGGCATCAGGATTTCCCGCGAGGATGTGTCTGCCGGGAAACTCCCTGAACGCGTGCTTGCAGCACTGGATGAGGGCGAAATCGTTCGCTTGCTGGGGAGTGAAGGTGCGCGAGTCGAGGCAGAGCGCGAAGCTGTATTTCGACAACAGCTGGGCGATCACCTTGCAGGCAACAAAACCGCGTTGTTCGACAAACTCAGCCAGAGCGCCAAGTCGACGGACCGTGAAACTCAGGCGCTGCGCAGCACTTTCCCGAGCCTGTCGACGGACGCGGCGCAAGAAGTCCTGGCCAATGCCACAGCCAAGGAGCGGCTGCACATCAATCAAACCGGCCGGCTCCCCACAAGCCTGTTACTCAAGGGGAGGGCGCGCGCCCGGGTGACTCGGCTGAACAAAGCCTTGGCCGGACTGCATCTGGAAAGCATGGCGTCATTGGACAGCCAGCGTTTGGCTCTGCACAGCCTGGAACGGCTCCCCGGCTGGCCGAACAACCTGCGTCTGGAAGTGCGTCTGGGTCATTGCGACGGAAAACTGCTCGACAGCATCGGTAGCGAAACCGCCGAACAGGTCAAATACCTGGTGAGGGACGGCTCTCAGCATCATCAAGCCAACCAGTACCAGGCCTTTGACCAGCACCAGAATTCGTTGAACAGCGTACCGAAAGCAGGCGACAACTTTTTTTCTTCGCTCATGCATGCGTTACCAGACGATGCCCGCGCCCGGTTGGGCATGCCCAATGTCGCGCAGGGTGCCAGGTTGCAGGAGGCCGTGACCACCTATGCCATGGGCCACCGTGAGCAGATGATGCAAACCCTCGCACCTGGCGCCAGCACTTCACGATTCCGTGCGCCGCGACGCCTGGCGGACGGCAGGGTCGGCTACCCGATGAGCGGGCGAGGTGCCGGCGCAATGGTCAATCCGTCGTTGGTCTCCAGGTTGCGGGATGTCTATCCGAACGTCTCCGATGAGATGGCGGAATCGATGGTCATTCAGCTTGCGCTTGATGGTATGACCGAAACGCAAATTGCCCATTTACTGAACTTGCGCGCCCAGGAGTACGAGACGCTGTCGGCGCAACTGGACCAGTGGGTTGAAAGCGGCGGTCCGCATACTCTCCGTCATCAGGTCGCGCGCAACATCAAAGGCGTCTGGCAGCAGCGGGGAATTTATGATGGCGCTGCCAGTGTTTACCTGGATATCGGTGTTGCAGACAGCTTGCCGGAACTGGCTGGCAACTTTCCTCACGTCAGTCGACTGCATATGAGTGCGGGTGCAATGTTGAGTCAGACACCGCAAGCCTTTTTACGTCAGTTCCCCAACGCCCGGTCGTTGAAGTTGGGCGTCCGGGATGGCGTCGACAGAGTTCAGTTGGCCGCGAAGCTGAAGGCATTGCCAGGCATACATGACTTGCGAATCGCCGGGCCGCTGGGGCAGGAGTACAGCGCAACTGTCCAAGCGGCGATAGACGCCATGCCGCAACTGCAACAATTGGACGTGATCGGCATGGCGGGTGAACTGGATGTCAGTGGTCTGACCCGCCTGCATTCGTTGAGTGTTTACGGAACGACAGAGGTTTGGCCCAAGGGCGCCCTGCAATTGCCTCAGCTCAGAGCGCTGGACCTCACTCACTCAAGCGTCAAGACACTCCCCGCTCAATGGCTTGCCGGTCACGAAGCACTGTGGCCCGGCATGAAACTCAATTGGGCCAGGCTGAGTACCGAGGACTTCGTGAGGGCTTATGAGTATGTGCACGAGCATCCTGCGCATTTGCAGGATAGCGGGCACATGCTCGATCGATATTGCCGAGGCACGCTGAGTGATGCCTTGGAAACCAGCGAAGAGCTTTCAAAGGCTGCCCTTGGGCGAATGAAGGCAGAAGGGTTGGCAGGGCGGGCATTGCTGGCACGGATCAATGGACTGCGCGAGGATGGACAGGCGCTGCGCCTGCAACTGGAGCGGTGGCAGCAGCAAACGACAAAAGCCAATGGCCGGCAAGTCAACCTTCGGGAGCGGGAGGTCATTGCCCGGCGAATCCGCGAGTGCTGGCGTGATGGCCTGCGTAAACGTTATGGCGGCGCGCAGGAGGTACAGGTTTCGCAACCTGAGGTCGGCCCTTCGACGGTGCGCTCATGGCCCCTCATGCCCGGACAAATCATTTCATCGAATCTGGATTTGTCAGGCTGGGCGCTGGGCGACCTGCCTGAACTGCCGACGTTGTCGGCAACAGATTTTGCTCATGTGCAAACCTTGCAAATGTCGGGGGTCATGGCCTCATCCGAAGATGTCAGTGGATTTTTGCGCGGTTTCACCGACATTCGGCGGTTGGACCTGAGTAGCAATCAGCTGCAGAGTCTGCCGACGACACTGGGCAACCTGACAAAACTCAGTGAGCTGAATCTGAGCCGCAATCACCTGACCATCACCCCGAGCATGCAGCAGCGCCTGAACCGGTTATCTGCCCTGGAAAGCCTGGACTTGCGCTATAACCGGGTCGATTCGCTGGACGTGAGTGCCATGTCCCGCTTACAGACTTTGCGTGTGGGGCATACCGCCATCAAAGACTGGCCATCGGGTTTGTGGGGCTTGTCCAGCCTCGACAGGATCGAGCTGAACAACAGCGCTATCACGACGATTCCCGAGACGGCTCTGACCGCTCAACACGTTTCAAAAATCGATTTGCAGGGTTGCCGATTGACGGCAAAGGCCCGCAGCGATTTGCTGGCAAGCAGTTCGTCGGAAAACCCTATGGGCATTTCCAGGGCCAGCTTGCAGACAGGCATTACAGAGGGCGAACCCGAGTATTTTCCGGTGCTGGTCGCGCAGAATCCGGAGTTGTTGTTGCCGCTGCCCGTTGTACCTGGCAATGACCTGACACGCTTGACCCCGCAAGCCCGCCTGCAAAGGCTTGATCCGGATTTGCCGGCGGCCGAGGCGATACGGATCATCGATGTGCTCGCCACGCGCCATGGCGGGGCTGGCCCTCTGTACGAGCAATTGGCCAAGTGGGACAGCCAACACCAGGCATTGACGAAGTCCCTGAACACATGGATCGATACCCCGCCACAGCACCGCGTTGAATCGTCACCTCCTGTGTGGATCGCCGCCACCGAACGCCGCCAGGCAGCTGACCGGATAATGGCGTGCTGGAGGCAGAACCTGCGTGGTACATCGGCAGGCATTACCCTTGATTTGTCCGATATCCCATTGGGCCATCTCCCGACGCTACCTGCCGACTTCGCTCATGTCGGTGAGTTGAACCTCAACAATGTGTATCTGAGTGAAGACGGGCTAAGCGAATTTCTTGGCGCGTTTACTCACCTTCATACCCTGGCGCTGGATGCCAACGCGATGGATGCCTTGCCAGCGTCAGTGACCTCTTTGCGCCGCCTCAAGCGACTTTCGGCGGCCAATAACCGTTTCTCCAATGCAGCTGAGCTTGAGCGTCAGCTTGCCGGGTTGAGCAACCTGGAGTCGTTGAGCCTCTCAGAAAACTGGCTCGAGTCACTGGATGTCAGCGGCCTTGGAAGTTTGCAAACCCTCGATCTGAGTGGCAATCGTCTGGTCATCTGGCCGCAGGGTGCACTTGAGCTTCCTTCACTCAGCACCCTGGATTTGCGCGACAACATGATCGAGTTCATTCCGCCAGCCCTGATGGCCGACGCGCACAGGGTATTGCGTGCGGGCACCAATCTGGCCGGCAACGAGACCCTCGATGGTACAAGCTTGCTGATGTTGCATAATCAAGTGCAGGAAGGCGAGCAGATAGTGGGATGGCGTTCAACAGAGATTGACGAGGCACTGGAGCGGTTTGACAGCAGTAGCGAAAGCAGCAGCGTTGACGACAGCGATAGCGATGACTCGATCGTGAGTGACGTTGAAGTGGATATGGATGAGGTGACGGGTGCCGAGGCTCGTGAACGTTGGATCGATTCGTCAGCTGCAGATGCCGAGGAGTTGATACGGATCTGGAATGATTTTGAGCAAGCGCAAAACAATCAGTTCTTTTTCAATCTGCTGACCCGGCTGGAAGGTACGACAGACTTCATGACAGGACGTGCTGATCTTGTGCGGCGGGTCCACACCGTATTGAGGGTGGCCGATAGCGACGCAGGTCTGAGGGATACGATTTTCGAATTGGCGAGAGCCGGCGCAACCTGCGTCGATGGCCAAATCCTGTTGTTCAGCAATATAGAGGTCAAGGTTTTCGAGTTCGAAACCTCGAAGTCAATTGCACCGGGGCAGCATGGCCAAGTCTTGTTCCGGCTCGGCAGGAATCTGTTTCGACTTGGCAAGGTCGAGGAGATCGCCAACCGCGATATTGCCCAGCGCCGGGCACAGCGCCGCTCGACTGATCCGGCTGAAGTGCGTCTGGCTTATCGTATCGGCCTTGCCGAGCGACTTGAACTGCCGGGACAACCCAGAGGCATGCGCTACAGCGGCAACGTTTCGTCTGCCATGCTGGAGGCGGCCCATGCTGAAGTGATCGCGGCAGAACAATCACCGGCATTGATTGATGAGTTGGTCGGCCGCCAATATTGGAGCGATTATTTGAAAGAAAAATACCCTGAACGGTTTGCCCAGTTGCGTGAGGGTTTCGCAGGCAGAGAGCACGATGTGGATGAGCAGTTTCCGAATTACGGCGAAGGCGCGCAGGAGCAGTACAAGATCGCCATGCAGGCGATCGAGGCAGACCTTGTCTTCGAGCAAGGAAAGCTGTTGCGCGAACTGTCTGAAATAGAGCGGACGCTGGTGGGGTTGTAACGTAAACCCGCAGCGTTGAAACAACCCCGGGAGTCGCACGAGTCGACTCCCGGGATCAGCCTCAGTTGTCGTAACCCAGGTTAGGCGCCAACCACCGCTCGGTCACGCTCAGCTCCTGGCCTTTACGCGACGTATAGCTCTGGACCTGATCCTTGTCGATCTTGCCCACGGCAAAGTACTGCGCCTGCGGGTGAGCGAAATACCATCCGCTGACCGCGGCGGCCGGGAACATCGCATAGTGCTCGGTGAGGAACACTCCGCTGCGCCCAGCGCGCATTTCGGCAGCCTCGGGGTCGAGCAGGGCGAACAGCGTGGCTTTCTCGGTGTGATCCGGGCACGCCGGGTAACCCGGGGCAGGGCGGATGCCGGTGTATTGCTCTTTGATCAGCGCCTCGTTGTCGAGGGTTTCGTCCTTGGCATAACCCCAGTGTTCTTTACGCACCTGCTGGTGCAGCCATTCGGCGCAGGCCTCGGCCAGACGATCGGCCAGGGCCTTGACCATGATCGAGTTGTAGTCGTCGCCAGCGTCCTGATAAGCCTTGGCCACTTCTTCGGCGCCGATACCGGCGGTGGTGATGAAGCCACCCACATAGTCGGTCACTTCGCTGTCCTTGGGTGCAACGAAGTCAGCCAGGGAGAAGTTTGGCTTGCCGTCAGTCTTGATGATCTGCTGGCGCAGGTGATGCAGCTTGGCCAACGGCTTGCCGTCATCGCCGTAGAGTTCGATGTCATCGTCACGCACCTGGTTGGCCGGCCAGAAGCCGAACACCGCACGGGCGCTGATCAGCTTTTCGTCGATCAGTTTGGCGAGCATTTCCTGGGCATCGGCGTACAGCGCGGTGGCGGCTTCACCGACCACTTCGTCCTGCAGGATGCGCGGGAACTTGCCGGCCAGGTCCCAGGAAATGAAGAACGGCGTCCAGTCGATGTACTCGGCCAGCACTTTCAAATCGATGTTATCCAGCACCTTGGTGCCGGTGAACGTCGGTTTGACCGGCGTGTAGGTGCTCCAGTCGAACTGTGGCTTTTTCGCGATTGCTGCGGCATAACTCAGGCGTTCGGTGCGGGCGCTGCGGTTGGCCGTGCGTTCGCGGACTTCGATGTAATCCTGGCGGGTTTTCTCGACGAAACCGGCCTTGAGTTCCTTGGACAGCAACTGGGTCGCCACGCCCACCGCACGGGAGGCGTCGGTGACGTAGATCACCGCATCGTTGCTGTACTTGGGCTCGATCTTCACCGCGGTGTGCGCTTTGGAGGTGGTAGCGCCACCGATCATCAACGGCAGATGGAAGTCCTGGCGCTGCATCTCGCGAGCGACGTGGACCATTTCATCCAGTGACGGCGTGATCAGCCCGGACAGACCGATGATGTCGCACTTTTCTTCCTTGGCCACCTGGAGGATTTTCTCTGCCGGTACCATCACGCCGAGGTCGACGATGTCGTAGCCGTTGCAACCCAGCACCACGCCGACGATGTTCTTGCCGATGTCGTGCACGTCGCCCTTGACCGTGGCCATGAGGATCTTGCCCTTGGCTTCCGGCTTGTCGCCTTTCTCCAGTTCGATGAACGGGATCAAGTGGGCCACGGCCTGCTTCATCACCCGTGCGGATTTCACCACCTGCGGCAGGAACATTTTGCCGGCCCCGAACAAGTCGCCGACGATGTTCATGCCCGACATCAGCGGACCTTCGATCACTTCGATCGGGCGGGCGAACGACTGGCGCGACTCTTCGGTATCTTCAACGATGTGCGTGGTGATGCCTTTGACCAGTGCATGTTCCAGGCGCTTGTTGACGTCCCAGTTGCGCCACTCTTCGGTCTCGGCTTCCTTGACGCTGCCATCGCCCTTGTACTTGTCGGCGATGGCGAGGAGGGCGTCGGTGCCATCCGGGGTGCGGTTGAGGATCACGTCTTCGACGGCGTCGCGCAGTTCCACCGGGATCTGGTCGTAGATCTCCAGTTGACCGGCGTTGACGATGCCCATGGTCAGGCCGGCGCGGATTGCGTACAGCAGGAACACCGAGTGGATCGCCTCGCGCACCGGGTTGTTGCCCCGGAACGAGAACGACACGTTGGACACGCCGCCCGAGGTCAGCGCATACGGCAGTTCGTCGCGGATGTAGGCGCAGGCATTGATGAAGTCCACCGCGTAGTTGTTGTGTTCTTCGATGCCGGTGGCCACGGCGAAGATGTTCGGGTCGAAGATGATGTCTTCCGGCGGGAAGCCGACTTCGTTGACCAGGATGTCGTAGGAGCGTTTGCAGATTTCTTTCTTGCGGGCTTCGGTGTCGGCCTGGCCGGCTTCATCAAAGGCCATCACGACGACTGCGGCGCCGTAGCGCTTGCACAGTTTGGCGTGATGAATGAATTGCTCGACGCCTTCTTTCATGCTGATCGAGTTGACGATGCCCTTGCCCTGAATGCACTTGAGGCCGGCTTCGATCACTTCCCACTTCGAGGAGTCGATCATGATCGGTACGCGGGAGATGTCCGGCTCGCCGGCAATCAGATTGAGGAAGGTCACCATGGCCTTCTTCGAATCGAGCATCCCTTCGTCCATGTTGATGTCGATCACCTGTGCGCCGGCCTCGACCTGCTGCAGGGCGACTTCCAGGGCTTCGGTGTAGTTGTCTTCACGGATCAGGCGGGCGAACTTGGCGGAACCGGTGATGTTGGTGCGCTCGCCGACGTTGACGAACAGCGAGTTGCGATCGATGGTGAACGGTTCCAGGCCCGAGAGGCGGCAGGCCTTGGGAATGTCCGGAATTTCGCGCGGGGCATAACCGGCCACGGCTTTGGCGATGGCTTCGATGTGGCCCGGCGTGGTACCGCAGCAGCCGCCGACGATATTCAGGAAGCCGCTTTGGGCGAATTCTTCGATGACCTTGGCGGTTTGCGCCGGCAGTTCATCGTACTCGCCGAATTCGTTTGGCAAACCGGCGTTCGGGTGCGCGGAAACGTGGGTGTTGGCTTTGTTCGACAGTTCTTCCAGGTACGGGCGCAGTTCGCTGGCGCCCAAGGCGCAGTTAAGGCCGACCGAAATCGGTTTGGCGTGGGCCACGGAGTTCCAGAACGCCTCGGTGGTCTGGCCGGACAGGGTACGGCCGGAGGCGTCGGTGATGGTGCCGGAAATCATGATCGGCAACTCGATGCCCAGCTCTTCGAACACACCTTGCACGGCGAAAATCGCCGCTTTGGCGTTGAGGGTATCGAAGATGGTTTCGATCAGGATCAGGTCGGCGCCGCCCTCGATCAGGCCTTTGGTGGCTTCGGTGTAGTTCTCCACCAGCTCATCGAACGTCACGTTGCGGTAGCCGGGATTGTTGACGTCCGGCGACAGCGAGCAGGTGCGGCTGGTGGGGCCGAGCACGCCAGCGACGAAGCGCGGCTTGTCCGGGTTCTCGAGGGTTTTCGCATCGGCGACCTTGCGGGCCAGGCGTGCGCCTTCTACGTTCAACTCGTAGGCCAGTTCTTCCATGCCGTAATCGGCCATGGAAATCCGGGTGGCGTTGAAGGTGTTGGTTTCCAGAATGTCGGCGCCGGCGTCAAGATAAGCCTTCTCGATGCCGCCAATCACGTCGGGACGAGTCAGCACCAACAAGTCGTTGTTGCCTTTGACATCGCTCGGCCAGTCGGCGAAGCGTTTGCCACGGTAATCCTGCTCCTCGAGCTTGTAGCTCTGGATCATCGTGCCCATACCGCCATCGAGAATCAGAATGCGCTCTTTGAGGGCGTGCTTGAGAGCTTGAAGGCGAACACTGCGATCGGACATTGGGACTACTCGGAAAGACCATGACGAAGGGCCGGGATAATAGCAAACCTGTGCGCTTTTAGAGCATGTTCGGGTTTTGCATGAATATCGTTCATGTTGGAGAGGGCGCCGGACCGGTAGAATCGCGGCGTTTTTTAAAGGATCGGGACCAGGGACATGTCGTATCGCGTCGTCATCAGCAGTGTTTTGCTGTTTTTAAGCTGGGGCGCAACGGCGCAAGACCCGGCGGTTACTGCTGGCAGTTCCTCTTCCATTTCCTACACCCGTGACATTCAACCGATCTTCACTGAAAAGTGTGTGGCCTGCCACGCCTGTAATGACGCGGCCTGCCAGCTCAACCTCGGCAGCGGCGAAGGTGCGGCACGCGGCGCGACCAAAGTCCCGGTGTATGACGGTGATCGTGGCCAGGCGGTAACTCCAACCCGTTTGTTTTATGACGCGAGCGGCAAACAGGCCTGGCAGCAACTGGGTTTTTATTCGGTGCTCGACGCCCAGAGCAATCAGGCTGCCTTGATGGCGCGGATGCTGGAGTTGGGTCATCGAACGCCACTGCAGCCCAACGCCAAATTGCCTGCAGAGATCGTCCTGGGCCTGAACCGGGACAACATGTGCGCGATGCCCGGCGAATTTGATGGGTACGCCAGCTCCCATCCAAAGGAAGGCATGCCGTTGGCAGTCACCGGCCTGACCGATCAGCAGTACCAGACGCTGCAACGTTGGCTGGCTTCCGGTGCGCCGATCGATGAACAGGGCCTGGTGCCGAGCGCCAAAGAAGCGTTGCAGGTGGTGCAGTGGGAGAACCTGCTCAACTCGGCGGGCGCCCGGCAAAGCCTGGTGGGGCGCTGGTTGTATGAGCACTGGTTTCTCGCGCACCTCTATTTCAAGGACGGTGAACCGGGTCATTTCTTTCAGTGGGTGCGCTCGCGCACACCGACTGGCCAGCCCATCGATCTGATCAATACCCGTCGCCCGAACGATGACCCAGGTAACCAGTTTTACTACCGGCTGTGGCCGGTACAGGGTGTGATCGTCCACAAGACCCACATCACTTACCCTTTGAGTGCCGCGAAAATGGCGCGGGTCAAAAGCCTGTTCTACAGCGGCAACTGGCAGGCCAATGCGCTGCCCGGCTATGGACCGCAGAGCCGGGCCAACCCGTTTGCCACCTTCGAGGCAATCCCGGCCCAGGCGCGTTACCAGTTCATGCTCGATAACGCCGAGTATTTCGTGCGCACCTTTATTCGCGGCCCGGTTTGTCGGGGGCAGATCGCTACCGACGTGATCCGGGACAACTTCTGGGCGCTGTTTCAGGCACCGGAACATGACCTTTACATTACAGACCCGAACTATCGTGGCCAGGCCACGCCGCTGCTGGCGATGCCGGGGCAGAACGACGATGTCGGCAGTGTCTTGAGTCTGTGGCGTGACTACCGCGACAAACGCAACGAATACGAGGCCTTGCGCCGGGACAACTACGCCGAAATGCCGGCACCGAGCTGGTCGACCCTGTGGGCGGGTAACGACAATGCGCTGCTGAGCATTTTCCGTCATTTCGACAGTGCTGCCGTGACCAAAGGCCTGATTGGCGATGTGCCGCAAACCATGTGGTTGTTCGATTTCCCGCTGCTGGAACGTACTTACTATCAGCTGGCGGTGAATTTTGACGTGTTCGGCAACGTTTCCCATCAGGCTCAGACACGCCTGTATTTCGATCTGATTCGCAATGGTGCCGAGCAGAACTTCCTGCGCCTGATGCCTGCGGATTCGCGGGACGATTACCTCAGCGACTGGTATCAGAGCGGCGGCAAATTCAAGATGTGGTTGAACTATGAAGCCATCGACGACGATACGCCCACCGCGCTGAAACTCGACGAAAAAGACCCCAAGCGCGACTTTGCCCTGCAGTTGCTGGCACGCTATGGCGACCTCAATGCCAACCCTGATCCGATCAACCGCTGTAACGGAGCCTATTGTTCCCGGCCGAACATCGACCCTGACTTGCAAAACGCCGAACAAGCCCTGAGCACGCTCACGGCACGACCCGCCGCGGGGCTCAAGGTTATCGATCAACTGCCGGAAGCGACCATGCTGCGTATCGAAACGGCCAGCGGCCAACGCGTGGTCTACAGCATGTTGCGCAATCGAGCCCATAGTAATGTGGCGTTCATGCTCGGCGAGTCGTTGCGCTATCAGCCAGGCCTGGACACGTTGACTATTTTTCCTGGGGTACTCAGCAGCTATCCGAACTTCATGTTCAACATTCCCGCCGGGCAGGTGCCTGCGTTCGTCGAAGCCATGGAAAACGCCAAGGACGCCGATCGTTTCGAGAAAATCGTCGAGCGTTGGGGAATCCGCCGCAGTCATCCGCAATTCTGGCAGTACTTCCATGATTTGAGCCGCTACATCCACGAGACCGAACCGTTGGAAGAGGGCGTACTCGACATGAACCGCTACGAAAACCTCTGAAACACCCATTCTGTAGGAGCAAAGCTAGCTCGCGATGACGTCGGCACATTCAGACTCAACGCTGGCTGGCCTGACGCTATCGCGAGCAAGCTTTGCTCCTACAGAGGAGTAGCGTCGGAATCTTTCCCGACAAAAATACTAGGACTTTGTCCGCGGCGATGATTGGCGTAAACTGCGCCCAAGCCTGCGAGGAGTTTCCATGACCGCTATTACCATTACCGACGCCGCCCACGATTACCTGGCTGATCTGCTGTCCAAGCAGAACACCCCGGGTATCGGCATCCGCGTCTTCATCACCCAGCCTGGCACCCAGTATGCAGAAACCTGCATTGCCTACTGCAAACCTGGCGAAGAAAAACCCGAAGACACGGCGCTGGGGCTCAAGAGCTTCACCGCGTATATCGATTCGTTCAGCGAAGCGTTCCTGGACGACGCGGTTGTCGACTACGCCACCGACCGCATGGGTGGCCAGCTGACCATCAAGGCGCCAAACGCCAAAGTACCGATGGTCAATGCCGACAGCCCGATCAACGAGCGTATCAATTACTACCTGCAAACCGAGATCAACCCGGGGCTGGCCAGTCACGGCGGCCAGGTCAGCCTGATCGATGTGGTCGAGGACGGCATCGCCGTTCTGCAGTTTGGCGGCGGTTGCCAGGGCTGCGGCCAGGCAGACGTGACCCTGAAGGAAGGTATCGAGCGCACCTTGCTCGAGCGCATCCCGGAGCTCAAGGGCGTCCGTGACGTGACCGACCACACGCAGAAAGAAAACGCCTACTACTAAGGTGTTCGCTGCGACATGAAAAACACTGTGGCGAGGGAGCTTGCTCCCGCTCGACTGCGAAGCAGTCGCCTGTCAGCCGATGCATTTCCCGTGATGAGTGCAATGGCTGATGGAGGGACCGCTTAGCGGTCCAGCGGGAGCAAGCTGCCTCGCCACAGGTGTTTCAGGGCCTGTACAAATGCGCATGCCCGGCGCGATACAGCGACGACTCGCTGAACTGGTCACTGCCCAGCACGCGCCCCACCAGAATCAACGCCGTACGACGAAACCCTTTGGCGGCAACCTTGTCGGCAATGTCCTCAAGCGTTCCGAGCACCCAATCCTGATCTGGCCAGGTCGCCCGATGAACCACCGCAATCGGGCAATCTGCGCCGTAATGCGGCACAAGCTCTTCGACAATCTTCGTCAGGTGATTAACCCCCAAATGAATCGCCATGGTCGCCCCGTGCTGCGCCAGGCTGGAGAACTCTTCGCCCGTCGGCATCGCGGTTTTGTCGGCATAGCGGGTCAGGATCACGCTCTGTGACACGTCCGGCAACGTCAGTTCCGCCCCAAGCAGCGCGGCACAGGCGGCGGTCGCAGTGACGCCGGGGATGATCTCGAAAGGAATGCCGAGTTCGCGCAAGTGGCGAATCTGCTCGCCGATGGCACCATACAGACTCGGATCGCCCGAGTGCACCCGCGCCACATCCTGGTTGTTGGCGTGGGCGCGCTTGATCAGCTCGATGATCTGTTCCAGATGCAGTTCGGCGCTGTTGACCAGCGTCTCGGCGTGATGGCCTTCAAGAACAGCGGCGGGTACCAATGAGCCGGCATAAATGATCACCGGACAGCTGCGAATCAGGCGCTGGCCTTTGACGGTAATCAGTTCCGGGTCGCCGGGACCTGCGCCAATGAAATAGACGGTCATCGTCGGTTCCTGTGGAAAAAAGGGGCTGGGCAAGGCTTCAAATGAAGATTGCTCATGATCGATTGCGCGGATTATCGGGGATTTTACGCAGCGCAGGCCAATGCCAGAGTGGCCTGGGCATATTTTTGTCGCCGGATCAGCAGTTTTGCCGGTGCATGGCCCAGTTGTTCGGCCAAGGCCAGGGCGGCACTTTCCGCCACGCCGTAGCAACCGGTGCGCTCGAAGGCGATCTGTGAATGGTGACTGAGGTGTGGCTGATAACCAGCCAGTTGTTCGCTACTGAAAAACATCAACGGCAACGCCAGTTGCGTGGCCAATTCGATCAGAGCCGGTTCGTCGCGCTTCAAGTCGATGCTGGCCAGGGCCTTGATGTCATGAAGCTCGATCCGGTGTGCTTGCAGCGCCTGATCGAGCAGTGCGCGCAACGTGCTCACCGGGCAGCCCCGTTGGCAGCCCAGGCCGACCACCAGGGTCGGCACTGTGCTGACTTCAGTCATGCGCGGTATTGGCCATCGTTTTTGCGGCGGAACAACCAGGCGCTGATCAGGCCCAGGGCCAGCCAGAACGCCACGTTGGTCAGCTGCGAAGCGATTTTGAAACGGGTCTCCAGTGCTTCGGGTGCCAGCATCGAATGCACTTCCGGTTGCGGCGCGCCGATCACGTGGGGAACCGCAAGGATCGCCGCGCCGAGGACTTTCATCAGCCAGTGACGGCTGAACACGATCAGGGCGATACCCACCGCGGTGGAGGCCGCGGTGCCAATCCACCAGAACTGCCGTTGCGCCAGATCGGCGGCAGCGGTGCCCGGCAATTCAGGCGGCAGGCCCAGGGTTGGCGCCAGCACGAAGGTTGCGTAGCCCGCCAGGCCCCAGAGCAGGCCCTGGGAGGTTTTGGTCGGTGCGCGCAAGGTGTAGAGCCCGGCGAGCATCAGGGCGAAGCCGACGGCTACCACCAGATTGCCGCCAGTGGTCGAAAGCACACGCTGCCAACCGTCTTGCGGTTCCCAGGCTTCGCCATCGTGGGTGTGCGCGGCAACGGCGCCTTCGGAGTGGGTGTGTTCGTGGGCTTCAACAGCGGCGGGTTCGGATTTCTCGTAGGTCTCGGCCTGCAGGATCAGCGGTGAGACCCAGAAGCTTTGCAGCAGAGTGAGCAGCAGGGCGGCGAGCAGCCCGCTGAAACCTGCGGTTTGCGCAATACGCTTGATCATGTCTGAAGGTCTCAATGGCACGGGAACGCGGCGCTGTGACGGGTATCGTGCGCGGCGTTGTGCACGGCTTCGATGTGCGAGAAACCGGCGAAGTACACCAGGCATGCGCCGAGAATCGACGCGCAGACAGCGGCGGTCAGACGTTGAGTCAGGGTAGTGGTGGCGCTGGCAGTGTTGCTATGAGCGGTGCTGCTGGTGATCGACATGGCGTTTCCCTCTGGTCTGTCAGCGGGGAATCAGAAGCGCATGCAGAAAGCCCGCACGAACGGGCGCGCAGAGCTTCGAACAGCGCCCGCCCACCGCGGGTTTGTCATTCAGTGATGGTGTATTCACCTTGTGTTGCGGGCCGGTCTCCGGGCTCACGAGGGGCGCAGGCCTGAGCCTGTTCCTGCAAGCATCACCTTCCCATGCCTCATCGGCACAGTGGATCTGACGCTTCGCTCGCTTACCGTTGCGGGGGCAGCACCGGACTGACATGGCTTGGAGTAAAGCACATGATTCACCGGTTTCCCGTTTCACCCTGTGAAGGGCACCCGTAACAAGATGCATAGGAGAGCATGGGCGGAGGTTGGGCGTCAATTGGCAAGGGTTCTCGTTTGAGTTGATCGTTCCCACGCTCTGCGTTGATCATTCGTTTGATCGTTCCCACGCTCTGCGTTGGAATGCAGCCCGGGACGCTCTGCGTCCCTTTCACAGCCGAACGCGGAGCGTCCGTTGAGGCATGCCCACGCAGAGCGTGGGAACGATCGACGCAAAGCGCGGGAACGATCGATTCGGCTTGATCATTGACCCGCCCCAATACCATGCGTAGCCTTGCGCTTTCGAGGTTCTTCGGCGTTTGTCGAAGCTAAGAAGGGAACGCGGTCAATGCCGCGGCTGCCCCCGCAACTGTGAACGGTGATGTTCGCTGCCACGCCACTGCACGCTCAAGTCCTGAGCCCGCGGGAAGGCGCAGCCAACGCCAGTCAAGCGACTGGGACACCGTCAGCCAGGAGACCTGCCTCGATACAGATTCTCACTACAACCGGGCGGGGTGATCCGGTGGCGAACGCTTCCGGCGCGCACAGGCGTTGCCGGTTCTCGTCCCGTATGCCCGCCACCTTGCCAAAGGGCATCCGATGAAAACACTGGCCAAACTCCCCGTCACCATCGTTACCGGCTTCCTCGGCTCGGGTAAAACCACCTTGCTGCGACACATGCTCGACAACGCTCAGGGTCGCCGCATCGCAGTGATCGTCAACGAATTCGGTGAGCTGGGCATCGATGGCGAGATCCTCAAGCAGTGTTCAATCGGTTGCACCGAAGAAGAAGCCAGTGGCCGTGTCTATGAGCTGGCCAACGGCTGCCTGTGCTGCACCGTTCAGGAAGAGTTCTTCCCGGTGATGCGCGAACTGGTCGCCCGGCGCGGTGATCTCGATCACATTCTTATCGAAACCTCGGGCCTGGCCCTGCCAAAACCTTTGGTACAAGCCTTCCAGTGGCCGGAAATCCGCAGTGCCTGCACCGTTGATGCGGTGATCACCGTGGTCGACAGCCCGGCCGTGGCGGCCGGCACCTTCGCCGCATTCCCGGATCAGGTCGACGCCCAGCGTAAACTCGACCCAAACCTGGACCATGAATCGCCACTGCACGAACTGTTCGCCGATCAACTGTCCAGCGCTGACCTGGTGATCCTCAACAAGGCCGACCTGATCAGCCCTGAAGACCTGGCCCGCGTGCGCCTGGAAGTCGCCGAAGAACTGCCGCCTGCGGTAAAAGTCATCGAAGCCAGCAGCGGGCGCTTGCCGCTGGACGTGTTGATCGGCCTGGGTGCCGGCTCTGAAGAGCACATCGACAGCCGTCATAGCCATCATGATCACCACCATGAAGGCGAAGACGATCACGATCACGATCACGATGCTTTCGATTCCATCTCCATCGAGCTGCCGCAAGCCGACGAAAGCCTGCTGATGGACGCGCTGACCCAACTGGTGGTCCAGCACGGCATCCTGCGTGTCAAAGGCTTCGCTGCAATCCCGAACAAACCGATGCGTCTGCTGATTCAGGGCGTGGGCACACGTTTTGACAAGCACTTCGATCGTCAATGGAGCCTTGAGGAACCACGCGTCACTCGTCTGGTGCTGATCGGCCAGGCACTGGACGCCAGCCTGCTCGAAGCGCAATTGCGCGCCGCGCTCAGCGTGTAAGCCATGCACCTGCTCAGGACCCAGCCCGGCGGTTTCGTGTCGGATGACAACATTGCCGACCTTGGACAAACCCCCGCCGAGCTGGTGATCCTGTGCAGCGGCGATTCCAGCCTGGCGCTGCTTGCCGAAGCGGCGCAGCAATTGCCCGACGATTATCCGAGCGTGCGCCTGGCGAACCCGATGCAGGTGCAGAATCATGCCTCGGTTGATCTGTATGTCGATGAAGTCTTGCGCCACGCCAAGGTCATTCTGATCTCGCTGCACGGCGGCATTGCCTATTGGCGTTACGGCGTCGAGCGGCTGGTGCAATTGTCGCAGCGTGGAGTGCAGTTGATACTGGTGCCGGGCGACGATCGCCCGGACCCGGAACTCAGTGACCTGAGCACCGTCGGTGCCGAGGATCGTGATCGGCTCTGGCAGTTTCTTCGTCAGGGCGGCATGGGCAACGCCCTGGATTTTTTCCGTTGCCTGGCCAATCGTTGGTTGGCGCGGGATTACGCCTGGGCCGAGCCGAAAACCTTGCCGCGCACGGCGATTTACCATCCGCAAAAAAACACCGTTGAATTGAATGACTGGCAGGCTGAATGGCAGGCGGGTCAACCGGTGGCGGCCGTGCTGTTTTACCGCTCGCATTTGCAAGCGGCGAACACCGGTTTCATCGATGTTTTTTGCCAGCGTTTGCGGGCTGCCGGGTTGAATCCGTTGCCCATCGCGCTGGCCAGTTTGAAAGAGCCCGGTTGCCTGACGGTGGTCGAGGACCTGCTGGACGAGGCTGAAGCGGCGGTGATTCTCAACACCACCGGTTTCGCCCAGTCCAGCCCTGAAGCGCCGCACTTGCGACCATTTCGCCGCAATATCCCGGTGATCCAGGCGATTTGTGCCCAGGACAACGAGCCGGGCTGGCGCGCCAGCGAACAAGGCCTCGGCCCGCGTGATCTGGCGATGCACATTGCCCTGCCAGAGCTGGATGGGCGGATTATCAGCCGACCGATCAGCTTCAAGGATCTGGCGTGGCGCAGTGAGCGCAGCCAATCGGATGTGGTCTGCTACCGCCCGCAACCCGAACGCATGGACTTCGTCGCCGAGCTCGCACGGCGCTGGACCGACCTGGCACACCTGCCCAATGCTGAAAAGCGCGTGGCGCTGATCCTCGCCAATTACCCGACCCGCGACGGCCGCATCGGCAACGGTGTCGGTCTCGACACGCCGGCCGCTGCCCTGAACATTCTGCGTGCGCTGTATAACGAAGGCTATCCGCTACCGGCCGAATTGCCGGACAGCGGCACCGCGCTGATCGAGCAATTGCTTGGCGGTGTCAGTAATGACCTGGACACTCTCGATCAGCGTCCCTGCCAGCAAAGTCTGGCAATGGATGATTACCTGAGAATGTTCAACGCACTGCCCGCAGCGAATCGCGCCGCGGTGCTGGCTCGCTGGGGGGCGCCGGAAAACGATCCGATGTGCCGCAACGGCCGAATGATGATCGCCGGGCTGCGTTTCGGCCTGACCTTCGTCGGCATTCAACCGGCGCGCGGCTATCAGGTGGACCCGAGCGCGGTGTATCACGACCCGGACCTGGTGCCGCCCCACGGCTATCTGGCGTTTTACTTCTGGCTGCGCAACACCTATGGCGCCCACGCGCTGATCCACGTCGGCAAGCACGGCAACCTCGAATGGCTGCCGGGCAAAGGGGTAGGCCTGTCGGAACACTGCTGGCCGGATGCATTGCTCGGGCCGCTGCCCAACATCTATCCATTCATCGTCAACGATCCGGGCGAGGGCGCCCAGGCCAAGCGACGGACCCAGGCAGTGATCATCGATCACTTGATGCCACCGCTGACCCGTGCCGAAACCTACGGCCCGCTGCGCAATCTCGAGTTGCTCGCCGACGAATACTACGAAGCGCAATTGCTCGATCCGCGTCGCGCCCGCGAGTTGCAGCGCGACATCCTGCAACTGGTGCGCGACACCCACATCGACCGCGAACTGCAACTGGACGAACAACTCGACAGCGATGTCGATGCGGCGATCTGGTTGCCGCGCCTGGACACTTACCTGTGTGACTTGAAGGAATCGCAGATCCGCGACGGCTTGCATGTTTTCGGCGAGTCGCCGGTCGGGCGCTTGCGTATCGATACGTTGCTGGCATTGCTGCGAATCCCCCGGGGTGACGGGCGTGGTGCGCAATCGAGCTTGCTGCGCGCTTTGGCCAAGGCATTCTCGCTGGGTTTCGATCCGCTGGATTGCGTGTTGGCCGAACCATGGACCGGGCCGCGACCAATTGAACTGCACAACCTCACCCATGAAGCTTGGCGCACCGCTGGCGATGCCCGCGAACGCCTTGAGTTGTTCGCCGCACAACTGATCTCGCAGGCGTTGACCGATCCGTGTAGGCGCGAGCCTGCTGGCGATGGCGTGTCAGTCGACGCCAACGCAGCTGACACAGCCTCGCCAGCAGGCTCGCTCCTGCAGGGGCCGGGTTGGTCCGAGGTCCAGGCCATCCTCGACAATCTGCGCGAAGTGGTCGCACCACGCCTGGACGCCTGCGGCCCGGCAGAAATGCGCGGCCTGCTCGATGCCTTGGGCGGCCGCTTCGTGCCAGCCGGCCCCAGCGGCGCGCCGAGTCGCGGAAGGCTGGACGTGCTGCCCACCGGGCGCAATTTTTATTCGGTGGACGTGCGCAACCTGCCGACCACAACCGCCTGGCGCATCGGTTTTCAATCGGCCAACCTGATTCTTGAACGCCACCTGCAAGATCATGGCGATCATCTGCGTCAGCTCGGCCTGTCAGTGTGGGGCACCGCGACCATGCGCACCGGTGGCGACGATATCGCACAGGCCATGGCGTTGATGGGCGTGCGCCCGGTATGGGCTACCGGCAGTCAGCGCGTCGACGATTTTGAAATCCTGCCGCTGAGCTTGCTCGATCGGCCGCGAGTGGACGTGACCTTGCGCGTTTCCGGTTTCTTCCGCGACGCGTTTGCCAATCTGATCCGCTTGTTCGACGCCGCGGTACAAGCGGTGGCTGCGCTGGATGAACCTGACGATCTCAATCCGTTGGCGGCCAAGGTCCGTGCCGAGCGGGCAGCGTTGCTGCAATCGGGGGTTGATGAGGAATCGGCCCGACGCCAGGCCGGTTGGCGAATTTTCGGTGCCAAACCCGGCGCGTATGGCGCAGGTGTGCAGGGCGCTATCGATGGCCGGCTGTGGCAAAGCCGTGAGGATCTGGCCGAGGTCTATCTGAATTGGGGCGGTTACGCCTATGGCGGATCTGACGAGGGCACCCTGGCCCGAGAAACCTTCAGTCGACGCCTGGGCCAAGTGCAGGCCGTTGTGCAAAATCAGGATAACCGTGAGCACGATCTGCTCGATTCCAATGACTACTATCAGTTCCAGGGCGGTATGCTCGCGGCGGTGGAAAGCCTCAGCGGAGCCGCGGCGGCGAGTTACCACGGCGATCACAGCCAGCCGGACTTGCCGAAAATCCGCACGCTCAAGGAAGAGCTGAACCGGGTCATCCGCTCGCGGGCAGCCAATCCCAAGTGGCTCGACGGGGTAAAGCGACATGGCTATAAAGGCGCCTTCGAAATGGCTGCGACTGTCGACAACCTGTTCGCCTTCGACGCCACCACACAGCTGATCGACGATCATCAGTACGCCTTGCTGGCAGATGCCTATTTGCTCGACCCGGACACCCGGGATTTTGTTCGCGAGCACAATCCCCACGCGTTGCGCGACATGACCGAACGCATGCTCGAAGCGCAACAGCGAGGCATGTGGAAAGCGCCGGGCGAGTATCGCGAGGCGCTGGAAAACCTGCTGCTGGACATAGAAGAAGACAGTTGACTAGAGAACAGTGGACACCTGTGGCGAGGGAGCTTGCTCCCGCTCGGCTGCGAAGCAGTCGTAAAACCCGAAACCGTGGCGTATAGCTGATCGTTCCCACGCTCCGCGTGGGAATGCAGCCCGGGACGCTCCGCGTCCCACCCAGAGCCGAACGCGGAGCGTCCGTTGAGGCATTCCCACGCAGAGCGTGGGAACGATCACAAAAAACCCGAAACCGTGGTGTATCTGATTTTTGGGGCCGCTGCGCAGCCCAGCGGGAGCAAGCTCCCTCGCCACAGAGTAATGACCGACCATGATGAGAAACCCGACATGACCGACACTCCGCATTTCCCCCTGTCCGCCGTGGTCGGCGCCGACGATTTGAAGCTCGCGCTGTACCTGACCGCCATTGACCCGAAGATCGGCGGTGTGCTGATCGAAGGTCCGCGTGGCATGGCCAAGTCGACCCTGGCTCGAGGGTTGGCGGACCTGCTCGCCAGCGGTCAGTTCGTTACCTTGCCGTTGGGCGCGACTGAGGAGCGGTTGGTCGGTACCCTCGATCTGGATGCCGCGCTGAGTGAAGGCCGGGCGCAATTTTCACCGGGTGTGCTGGCCAAGGCTGATGGCGGCGTGCTCTACGTCGATGAGGTCAACCTGCTGCCGGATCATCTGGTCGATCTGCTACTCGACGTCGCCGCCAGCGGTACCAATCTGATCGAGCGGGATGGCATCTCCCATCGGCATTCGGCGAAATTCGTGTTGATCGGCACCATGAACCCGGAAGAGGGCGAATTGCGGCCGCAGCTCCTTGACCGCTTTGGCTTGAATGTCGCCCTCAGCGGCCACACCGCACCGGCAGAGCGCGGCCAGATCATCCGTCGGCGCCTGGATTTCGACAGCGATCCCCAGCGCTTTTGCGCCACGTGGGAGAGCCAACAAGCGAGCCTGCGCGAGCGTTGCCAGCAGGCACGCGTTGCGTTGACGAGCATCCCGCTGGACGACGACGCGCTGGCGCAGATCACTGAACGCTGCTTCGCCGCCGGAGTCGACGGCATGCGCGCCGATCTGGTCTGGCTGCGCGCGGCTCGCGCCCACGCAGCCTGGCGTGGCGCTCGTGCCATCAGCGTCGAAGATATCGACGCGGTCGCCGAGTTCGCCTTGCGCCATCGTCGCCGTGAGCTTGCCGCATCGGCACCACAACCGGCGCAAGCGCCACAGTCGTCTTCGCCGCAAACGACCAATCCGGGTGAAGGCCAGGGGCAGTGGGGTGAAATGGCTCCTCAGGCATCGCCTGTCGGCGCCCGCCGGGAAGTGCCGAGCTGGCCAAAAAAGCCCTAGGCATTCGCCCCCGATCCGACGCGGGGGCGAATGCCAGGCCCCGCGCCGGACGACTGGACCATGGCCGACAGGGCAAGCGTCACGCTGCCTGCAGCGGTTCGATCAACTGGCCGGGGACCTTGCTCATTGGTCGGCCACGTGTGCGTGCGGATCTGTTGTTCCACGTGCGCACACGTTCGGCTCATCAATTGTGGCTGGTGATTGTCGATGCGTCGGCTTCGACCCGTCGGCACCATGCCTTGAGCGATGCCAAGGGTTTGCTCGCGCAGTTGTTCGATGACGCCTATCGCCAACGCGCCCGGCTGGCCTTGCTGTCTGCCAGTGGCGCTGCGCCGAAGTGGCAGGTTCAAGGGTTGAAAGCGTCCAGCGGTTTGCGTCACTGGCTTGATGGACTGGGCGCCGGTGGCGGCACGCCGTTGCTGGCGGCCTTGAGCGAAGCGGGGCAGTGGCTTGCGGCCCGGCGAAAGCGCTTTCCGGCCGAGCAGCAACGCTTGCTGGTGATCACGGATGGGCGGATCAAGGACGGGGCGACATTGCAGCCATTCAATTGTCCCGGGCTGCTGATCGATATCGAGCGTGGGCCGATCAGGCTGGGTCGCTGCAAGGTGATGGCGGAGCAGTTGCAGTCGGAGTATCGGCATATCGATGAGTTGTTGCCGGGGTGATTTTTCCTGTGCTGCGCGCCGATCACGGCGAGCCTGCTCGCGATAGCGGTGTACCCGCCAGCCTCAATCGAATTACTTCGCCATCGCCCGCCGATACTGCCGGGTACGCTTGCCCAGGTACAACTGGTCGACAATCAACGCCCACAGCGCCGACACTCCAGGTCGGGTCTTACGGCCACGACTCAATCGATGCAGCTGGAATTTCACGACCGCCATGTTTGCCAATGCTGCCAGCGGTTTGCGTTTCCAGCGAATTGGCGGCAGTTGCGGGTGACTGTTCAGACCTTCTCGCCAATGCTTGACCAAGCCGGGCTCAACGGCGAGGGCCGTGCCTATTCCAGCCATGGCGATGCCGCTGGCGAGCACTTGTTCGACAACTGTCAGGCGTCGAATCCCGCCGGTGACCATTACCGGCATGCATGCCACTGCAGCCAACTCACCGGCCATTTCCAGAAAATAAGCCTCGCGCGCCAACGTCCGCCCGTCACGGGCCTCGCCTTGCATGGCCGGTGCTTCGTAGCTGCCGCCCGAGAGTTCGAGCAAATCGATCTGCAGCTCGTTCAGCCATTGGATAACCTGCCGGGCGTCGTCGGCATCGAAGCCGCCGCGCTGGAAATCCGCCGAGTTGAGCTTCACCGCTACGCAAAACTGCGGTGATACCGCTTGGCGCACGGCATCGACCACTGCAAGCAGCAAGCGGGCACGGTTTTCCAATGAGCCGCCCCAGCGATCGGTTCGGCGATTGGTCAGTGGTGAAAGGAACTGGCTGATCAGGTAGCCATGAGCGGCATGTATCTGCACGCCGGTAAAACCGGCTTTTTCGGCCATCGCGGCACTGGCGGCAAAGCGCTGGATCACCTCGTCGATGTCGGCTTCGCTCATGGGTTTCGGTTCGGCGAACATCTTCGAAAACTGTCCCAGATCCAGTGCTACCGCCGAAGGTGCCAACGCTTGCTGGCCAAGGTTGGCCATGGTCTGGCGGCCGGGGTGATTCAATTGCACCCAGAACTGCGCACCACCGCTGCGCCCAATGTCGGCCCACTGACGGAAGCGTTGCAGATGCCGCTCATCTTCGAGTACTACACCGCCTGGGCCGGTCATGGCGCGCCGGTCAATCATCACGTTGCCGGTCAATAGCAGCCCGGCTCCGCCATCTGCCCAGGCCTGGTACAAGCGAAACAGCGCACCATCGGGTGCCTGATCGATGTCGGCGAGGTTTTCTTCCATCGCGGCTTTGGCGATGCGGTTGCCGATGGTCTGGCCGTTGGGCAGATTCAACGCTTGAAAGGGCGACATGCTTGACTCCTCATCAGTGAAGAGTAGAGGCTAAGCTTAAAGTTAACTTTAATGTCAAGCAGGCAAATGAGGTCGCAATGAAAATCGGTGAATTGGCACTGCTGAGCGGATTGAGCGCCTCGCGCATTCGCTTTTATGAGGCTCAAGGTTTGATTCAACAGGTTCAGCGCTCGGCGAACGGCTATCGACAATACCCGCAACAGGTCCTGCAAACCCTGCAAATCATCCAGTGCGCCCAGCAGGCCGGGTTCAGCCTCGAAGAACTCAAGCAACTGTTACCGGACACGGTGACGGGGGCGTTCAAGCATGATGAGTTGATGGTCGGCCTGCATCGCAAAATCGAACAGATCGAAGCCATGCAACGGCACCTGGCGCAAAGCAAGGCGCAGTTGCAGGGTTTGATCGAAAACATCCAGGCCCGGCCGGAAGGCATGGCTTGTGACGCGAATGCCGAGCGGGTGCTGGAGTCATTCAGGCACTAAAGCAGTTTGAGGGGTGGGAATCGGCTTGCGCATCAACGTCCCCACCACCAGCGCACCGAGCAAAGCCGCGAGTCCCGCCACCCACAACAACAGACTGAACCCCGCGACGAACGCCTCCCGGGCCAAGGCTTCAACCAGCGGCCGCGCGATTTCGGGCAACAGACTCATCGCCGCGTTCATATCACCGGCGACCACCCGCGAGGCGACATCCTTTGACTGTTCGAGCAACTCCGGCGCCAGACTCGACAAGCCGAAGTGCAGCTGTTGTTCAGTGTGGCCAGCGAGCAGCGCGCCATACACGCCGATGGCCAGCATCACCGCACTGAAGCGCATGGTCGTGCTCATGCCCGAGGCCATGCCGGTGCGTTGCCGCGGGACGCAGGCCATGATGTTTTTCTGCGTATCGCCGTTGAGCAGACCTGCGCCGGCACCGGTGACGGCAATCGCCAGGGCGAACGGCAGATAACCGCCACTGTTGACCGCCCAGGCACTGAGCAAGTTGCCGCAGCCTACCAGGGTGAGCCCGATGGCCATCATGTTTGCCGGCGTGATCCGCCCCGTCAGCCGAGCACCGATGCGCGGGAAAATCAGCAGGGTGACGGCGAACGGCAACATGCCCAAGCCCGCCGAAATCGCGGTGAACCCCAGCCCGTTCTGCAAGTAGAACGGCAGCATGGTCATCATGACCTGAGCACACGCGGCGTACGCGAACATGCCGAGCAGCGCACCGATGAAGCGCGGATGACGGAACAACTGCAGGTCGATCATCGGGCGCTGTTGCAGACGTTCGATCACCACGAACAGTCCCAACAACGCTGCTCCACCGATCAGGCGCGCATAAGTGACCGGGTTGCTCCAACCGATCCGATTGGCTTCGATCAGGCCCCAGATCAGGCACAGCAGGCTGGCGCTGAAGGCGAGGCTGCCCCAGGGATCAAGGCGCGCTGCTTGCGCATCGCGTGATTCCGGCACCGCGCGCCAGACCCTGTACATCAGGAACAAGCCCACTGGCAGGTTGAGGTAGAAAATCCAGCGCCAGCCCACGAATTCGGTGATCAGTCCGCCCAGGGTCGGCGCGGCGGTCATGGCAACGCCCATGCAGCCACCCCAGAATGCCCAGGCCTTGGCCCGTTCGGCTTCATCATGAAAGGTGTGGCCGATGGCTGCGAGCGCCGAGGTCAACAGCAGTGCGGCGCCGACGCCTTTGATCGCGCGTGCGATGTCGAGAAACAGGGCGTTCGGAGCCGCACCGCAGCCCAGTGAAGCAACGATGAAAATTCCCAGGCCCCACATCAGGGTCTTCTGGCGACCAAAACGGTCGGCCAGGCTACCGGCCGGCAACAGCAACGCGGCGAACGCCAACATGTAGGCGCTGACCACCCACTCGATGTCGGCGAAATTAGCCCCCAGGTCACGCGCAATGCTGGGCAAGGTAACGGCGACAATGTTGGTGTCGAGCACGATCAGCGAGCACACGGCGGATGCGGTCAGTAAGGTCTGACGTGCACTTGGCGTGGGTTTGACGGGCATGGCAAGGGTTCTCTACTGTGACGGTTCGAGCAGCTTATCCCTGGCTGACAGTGTCGTTGTTAGGCGCGCCTCATCACTTCATTACCTTTGAGCTAATGCCCCCATGGACATCCGCCACTTCCGCTATTTCCTCGCCGTCGCTCGCCATCGCAATTTCACCCGCGCCGCCGAGCAATTAGGCATCGCGCCGCCGACCCTGACCCGGCAGATTCAAGACATGGAAGCGGAGTTGGGGGCGCGCTTGTTTTTCCGTCAGTCGCGGGACGTCAGCCTGACCGAAGCCGGCGCGGCGCTGGTAATCGAGGCTGAAGCCACGGTCCGGCAATTCGAGTCTGCCCAACGCAATGCACAACGTGCCGGTCGCGGTGAAGTCGGACACATCGAACTCGGTTATGTGGCGTCGGCGGTGTACTCAGGAGTGCTGCAAAAACAAGTGCAGGGGTTTGCTTGCCAATTCCCGGACGTCAGCCTCAATGTGCGGGAGAGCCCGATGGCCAGCCTGCCGAACATGATCCTCGAGGGACGTTTCGACCTCGGCTACATCCGCTGCCCGTTGGCGTTGCCCGACGGTATCGAAAGTGTGCGGCTCGACGAGGAAGGCTTTGTGTTGGCGCTACCGGTCGATTCATGGCTCAACCGTTTGCCGATGATCAATTCAGTGCATCTGCAGAACGAAAACTTCATTCTTCCCGAGCAAGTGGTCGGCACCTTGCAAGTCGCCGCGCAGGGTGGGTTTGTACCCAGGCTGGGGGCGCAGCCGGGTGGGTTGGTCGCGGTGATTGCCCTGGTTTCGCTGGGGCAGGGCGTGGCGGTGGTGCCGGAGTCCGTGGTCGGCCATGTCAGTTTGCCGAACGTGGTGTATCGGCAGATTGCGGATTGCCAGGTGATTTCCTGGTTGGCCTTGGTTCATCGGCGGTTCGAGAGGTCGCCGGCAGTGATCAAGTACATCGATCGCGTAAAAAATGCTTGAGTGCGCAAGCATCGCGTTGTTCGAAATACCGAAGATTCATAGCCGCTACAGATCTTGAAATGATTTCCGGCTGTAGGAACAGTCGCTATTGCTTGTACGATCCAAGTTCTTTTTCCTTTCAGGACTTGTATGAACACCCTCACGGAGCCCCCCAGTTATCCTTTCCCCACGCGCCATCGCGCGGTCTTGATGCACGCGAAGCACCCCGTCTTTTGGCTTGCGTTTTCCCATGACATTGCAGTTCCTCGGCGTCTGTGCCGTGCCTTGCCGTGCCCGGCATTCTGAATCCACTGAAGAGATCGAGACGTTTTTATGGAATGGTTAGCTGACCCCACCGCATGGCTGGGCCTGTTGACGCTGATTGTGCTGGAACTGGTACTGGGCATCGACAACCTGGTGTTTATCGCGATCCTCGCGGACAAACTACCGCCGCACCAGCGCGATCGTGCGCGGATCATCGGTTTGTCCCTGGCGTTGCTGATGCGTCTTGGCTTGCTGGCGAGTATTTCCTGGCTGGTGACCCTGACCCAACCGCTGTTCGAGGTATTCGACAAGAGCTTCTCCGGGCGCGACCTGATCATGCTGTTCGGTGGTGTGTTCCTGTTGTTCAAGGCCACCATGGAATTGCACGAACGGCTTGAAGGACACGTCGGTGAGCGTTCCTCCAACGCCGCCTATGCGCTGTTTTGGCCAATCGTCGCGCAAATCGTGGTGCTGGATGCGGTGTTCTCCCTCGATGCGGTGATTACCGCAGTGGGCATGGTTGATGAGTTGGCGGTGATGATGATCGCCGTGATCATTTCCATCGGTTTGATGATCGTCGCCAGCA
The DNA here is from genome assembly GCF_004307635.1 of Pseudomonas sp. Sample_22. NCBI lineage: Bacteria > Pseudomonadati > Pseudomonadota > Gammaproteobacteria > Pseudomonadales > Pseudomonadaceae > Pseudomonas > Pseudomonas sp. Sample_22. The sequence goes on along the minus strand of NZ_RCNY01000004.1, from coordinate 88,377 downwards.
AACCGCTGACCCGGTTCGTCAACGCGCATCCGACGGTGATCATGCTGTGCCTGGGCTTTTTGATGATGATCGGCTTTGCGCTGACTGCCGAAGGCCTGGGCTTCCATATTCCGAAGGGCTATCTGTATGCAGCCATCGGTTTCTCGATCCTGATCGAAGTGTTCAACCAGATCGCCCGGGCTCGCCGCAAACGATCGATGATGGGCCTGCGACCGATGCGTGAGCGCACCGCCCACGCGGTGATGCGCCTGCTGGGCGGGCGCAAACTGGCGGTGGAAGAAGTCGGCGAGGAAATTGCCGACATGCTCGACAACGGCGAGGCGCCCAGCGAAGCGCTGTTCGATCGCCGCGAGCGGGTGATGATCAGCGGCGTGCTGCAACTGGCCGAGCGGCCGATCCGCACGTTGATGACCGTGCGCGCCGACGTCGATCATATCGACCTGGCCGACAACGCCGAGGCGATTCGCACGCGACTGATGCATTCGTCTTACTCGCGCCTGCCGCTGATCCGCGACGGTGCGGTGGATGAACCGCTGGGTTTCGTACACAAGAAGGAGTTGTTGAAAGAGTTCCTGGCAGGTAACCAACCGGATCTTGCGCATCTTGCGCGTCAGACCATCAACCTGCTGGAGAGTTACTCGATCCTCAACGCCCTGGAGCAGATGCGCAAGGCGTCGACGCACATCGCATTCGTGGTCAACGAGTTCGGCGACTTCGTCGGTGTGCTGACCATGACCGACATCCTCGAATCGATCGCCGGTGAATTACCCGATGCCAGCGAAATCGAAGGGCCGGACGTGGTCGAGGAAAAGGGCGGGTTTGTGGTCAGCGGCGCTTTGAACCTGGCGCGAGTTCGACAGCACACCGGGTTTGCTGCCGAGCCTACCGACGACTACCAGACCCTCGCCGGTCTGGTGGTCAGCTTGCTGGATCGCCTGCCGATGATCGGCGACAGCCACGAATGGGAAGGCTGGTGCTTGACCGTGTTGTCGGTGGAAGAGCGGCGGGTGACGCGGGTTCGGCTGGCGCGCATTGGCGCGTAGATGTTGTATTGATGCCAATGGCCTCATCGCGGGCAAGTCACGCTCCTACAAGTTATACGCTGAGCTTGTGGAAGCGGGCTTGCCCGCGATTGCAGACCGCCAGACGACTCACTCTTATCAATCACCACGATACAAAAATGCACCTGATTGATTCTCTTGGGCCCTGTTGTGAATCAGATTCCCGACTGCTGTAGCCGATGGTAGCGGTTTCTATTTGATTCGTTTTGGTAACCCTTTCTTTCGCATGTACGCATCCCCCTGATTCAAAACACTTTTCAATCTCCCTACATTCCCTGCACATCCTGTGGCACACTTTCTGCTGTCTATTCCGTTGTTACATACCATGTTCCGGTATAGCGGAATAAACATCATTCTGGAGTGCTTGCCATGCATCGCCGACCTTCGTTGTTCAAAGCGTGTGTTTTTCTGTTCGCGGCTTCTGCTGCTGCCATGGGCGTGGCCCAGGCGGCAGACGGCAAGCTCGATAGTGTCCTGGCCCGCGGCAAGTTGATCGTGGGCACCGGCAGCACTAATGCGCCGTGGCACTTCCAGGGTGCAGATGGCAAATTGCAGGGTTTTGATATCGACATCGCGCGCATGGTGGCCAAAGGGCTGTTCAACGACCCGAGCAAGGTCGAGTTTGTTGTGCAGTCATCCGATGCGCGGATTCCCAACCTGCTGACCGACAAGGTCGACATGAGCTGCCAGTTCATCACCGTGACCGCCAGTCGTGCGCAGCAAGTGGCGTTTACTCTGCCTTACTACCGTGAAGGCGTTGGCCTGCTGTTGCCGGCCAACAGCAAGTACAAGGAAATCGAAGACATGAAGGCCGCTGGCGACGGCTTGACCGTGGCGGTGCTGCAGAATGTCTACGCCGAAGAGCTGGTGCATCAGGCATTGCCCAATGCCAAGGTCGACCAATACGACAGCGTTGACCTGATGTACCAGGCCGTGAACTCCGGTCGCGCCGACGCGGCGGCCACCGACCAGTCTTCGGTGAAATACCTGATGGTGCAGAACGCCGGTCGCTACCGCAGCCCGGCTTACGCCTGGAGCCCGCAGACCTATGCCTGTGCGGTCAAGCGCGGCGATCAGGACTGGCTGAACTTCGTCAACACCACCTTGCATGAGGCCATGACCGGCGTCGAGTTCCCGACTTACGCCGCGTCATTCAAGCAATGGTTCGGTGTGGATCTGCCTTCGCCAAAGATTGGTTTCCCCGTCGAATTTCAATGATCCCGTGAGAGAGGGGCGGTTCTGAATCGCCCCGTTCAGGTACTGCTGACCATGAACTATCAGTTGAACTTTGCCGCCGTTTGGCGCGATTTCGACACCTTGCTGGCGGGGCTCGGCCTGGGCCTGGAGCTGGCGCTGGTGTCGATCGCCATCGGCTGCGTGATCGGCCTGCTGATGGCGTTTGCTTTGTTGTCGAAGCACCGCCCGTTGCGGGTGCTGGCTTCGGTGTATGTGACGGTGATCCGTAACACGCCGATTCTGGTGTTGATTCTGTTGATCTACTTTGCATTGCCGAGCCTGGGGATTCGTCTGGACAAGATTCCCTCGTTCATCATTACCTTGTCGTTGTATGCCGGGGCGTACCTGACCGAAGTGTTCCGCGGTGGTTTGTTGAGCATTCCCAAGGGCCAACGCGAAGCGGGTCTGGCGATCGGCCTGGGGGAATGGCAGGTCAAGGCCTATGTCACCGTGCCGGTGATGCTGCGCAACGTACTGCCAGCGTTATCGAACAACTTCATTTCGCTGTTCAAGGACACCTCGCTGGCGGCGGCGATTGCCGTGCCGGAGCTGACCTATTACGCGCGCAAGATCAATGTCGAAAGCTACCGGGTGATCGAAACCTGGCTGGTGACTACGGCGCTGTATGTCGCGGCCTGTTACCTCATTGCCATGCTGCTGCGTTATCTCGAGCAGCGTCTGGCAATCCGCCGATAGGAGGCTCCATGTACGAATCCCCCAGTTGGTTGCATGAGTTGTGGATCGCGCGCGAGCCGCTCTGGCAAGGCTTCTTGACCAGTGTGCAGGTGTCGGCACTGGCGATTTTGCTGGGCACGGTGGTCGGTATGTTTGCCGGACTGGTGCTGACCTACGGCAAGTTCTGGATGCGCGCGCCGTTTCGTTTTTATGTGGACGTGATTCGCGGCACGCCTGTGTTCGTGTTGGTGCTCGCCTGCTTTTACATGGCCCCGGCATTGGGCTGGCAGATCAGTGCGTTTCAGGCCGGTGCATTGGGCTTGACGCTGTTTTGCGGCTCCCACGTCGCCGAGATCGTGCGCGGTGCCTTGCAGGCACTGCCCCGTGGGCAGATGGAAGCGAGCAAGGCCATAGGCCTGACATTCAACCAGACCCTGGGCTACGTACTGTTACCCCAGGCGTTGCGGCAAATCCTGCCGACCTGGGTCAACTCGTCCACCGAGATCGTCAAGGCCTCGACGCTATTGTCGGTGATCGGCGTGGCCGAGTTGCTGCTCAGCAGCCAGCAGGTCATTGCCCGAACCTTCATGACCCTGGAGTTCTATCTGTTCGCCGGTTTTCTGTTCTTCGTCATCAACTACGGCATCGAATTACTCGGCCGGCACATTGAAAAGCGGGTGGCCTTGCCATGACTCAAACTCAATCCAATAGTCAAAACGGCCAGCCGCTGCTGGACATTCGCGGCTTGCACAAGCGTTATGACCAGCTCGAAGTGCTCAAGGGCGTTGACCTGAGCATGCAGCGCGGCAACGTGGTGACGCTGATCGGTTCCAGCGGTTCGGGCAAGACCACCTTGCTGCGCTGCGTGAACATGCTTGAAGAATTCCAGGGCGGGCAGATCCTGCTCGACGGCGAGTCCATTGGTTATGACGAAGTCAATGGCAAGCGCATTCGTCACCCGGAAAAAGTCATCGCCCGCCATCGCGCGATGACCGGCATGGCGTTTCAACAATTCAATCTGTTCCCGCATCTGACTGCGTTGCAGAACGTCACCCTCGGGTTGCTCAAGGTCAAAAAGCTGCACAAGGACCAGGCCGTGGCCCTGGCGGAGAAATGGCTGGAGCGGGTCGGCCTGCTGGAACGCCGCGACCACTTTCCCGGGCAGTTGTCCGGCGGCCAGCAACAACGCGTGGCGATTGCCCGGGCGATTGCGATGAACCCGAGCCTGATGCTGTTCGACGAGGTCACTTCGGCCCTCGACCCTGAGTTGGTGGGCGAAGTGCTCAACGTGATCAAGGGCCTGGCGGAAGACGGCATGACCATGCTGCTGGTGACCCACGAAATGCGCTTTGCCTTCGAGGTCTCGGACAAAATCGTATTCATGAATCAGGGGCGTATCGAAGAGCAGGGGCCACCCAAGGAACTGTTCGAACGCCCGCAATCGCCGCGTCTGGCGGAATTTCTCAAAAATACGCGTTTTTGATCTTTCAACTATCAATCAGGAGAAACACTCATGAGCATTACTCGTTACGGCACCGGCAGCACCGCCGCTGGCGGCGCGCCCCGTCCTTTCGCCCGCGCCGTTGAAGCCGATGGCTGGCTGCACGTTTCCGGGCAGGTGCCGGCGGTGGATGGCGAGATCATTGTGGGCGGCATTGTCGAACAGACCCACCAGACCATGAAGAACCTGATCGCGATTCTGCAAGAGGCCGGTTATGGCCTGGAAGATGTGGTGCGTGCCGGCGTGTGGCTGGAGGATCCGCGGGATTTCAGCAGTTTCAACAAGGTCTTTTCCGAGTACTTCAAACCGGAACACGCCCCGGCCCGCGCCTGCGTGCAGGCGAACATGATGGTCGACTGCAAGGTCGAGATCGACTGCATTGCCTACAAGAAAAAGGCCTGAACCGGCGGTGACTGCATCGCTGGCAAGCCAGCTCCCACAGGTGTTGTGTATTGCCACAGATTGTCGGCACACCCTAAATCCCTGTGGGAGCTGGCTTGCCAGCGATGGCGGCCTCACAGTCAACACTGCACACTCGGTAAACTCCCGGCATTTTGAAGGGGAACCACTGACATGACTGAAGACACCATCAAGCGCCGGGCACGCGGTCTGGACCGGGCGTTCGATATCCTCGATTTCCTCAAGGAAGTCGGCCAGCCCCTGCGCCCGAACGATATCGCCAATGGCATCGGCAGCCCAAAATCCACGGTCTACGAACTGGTGGCTTCATTGCTCGAACGCAGGATTCTGGAGCCGGTGGGCAAGGACGGCCACGTCTACCTCGGTCGTCAGCTGTACTTCCTCGGGCAGGCGCATTTGCGTCATTTCGATCTGACCCGCGAGGCCGATCTCGCCTTGCAGGAGATCGTCAGCCAGACCCATGAAACCGCGCAGATGTGCCTGCTCAACGGACGCAAATACACCGTGGCGTTGATGAAAGAGGGCGAGCGGCATTTTCGTATTTCCTCGGACATCGGCGAGAACGCGCCGATTCCCTGGACCGCGTCCGGGCGCCTGTTGCTGGCGCACCTCAGTGACCAGCAAATCGTCGAGCTGATCGACCACGACGACTTCATCCTGCCCGACGGCGACCGCTTGCCGCTGGAGCAATTCCTGGCGGAAATTCGTCAGGCCGGGCGCGAGGGTTTTTTCTCTTTCGATAGCGTCGCCGACACGTTTACCCATTGCTTCGCCGCCCCGGTCAAAGACCCGAACGGCGTAGCCATCGCGACCCTGTGCATCGTCGCCCCGCGAGCCGATGCCAAGAACAATTACAACGACTACCGCCGGGTGCTGATCGACAGCGCCAACAGCCTGGCCCGTCGCATCAACGAATAAAGCGGCTGCCTGCGGCCGCGAATGTGAGGAGTTCGATCATGTCTTCTGCCAAGAATACTGCCGCCGTGGAAAAGGGCTTTGCCCACATTGGCGCCAACCTGGTGCGCGACGTCAGCCTGCCGGCGCTGGTGCTGCACCGTGAAGCGCTGGAACACAACATCCGCTGGATGCAGGACTTTGTCAGCAACAGCGGCGCTGAACTGGCGCCCCACGGCAAAACCAGCATGACCCCGGCGCTGTTTCGTCGGCAACTGGACGCCGGCGCCTGGGGCATCACCCTGGCCAGCGCCACGCAAACCCGCGCGGCCTACGCCCATGGCGTGCATCGGGTGTTGATGGCCAACCAACTGGTCGGTACGCCGAACATGGCGCTGATCGCCGATCTGCTGGCTGACCCTGCGTTCGACTTCTATTGCATGGTCGACCACCCGGACAACGTCGCTGACCTCGGCGCCTATTTCGCCTCGCGCGGCGTTCGGTTGAACGTGATGATCGAGTACGGTGTGGTCGGTGGACGTTGTGGTTGCCGCAGCGAGCAGCAAGTGCTGGATCTGGCCAAGGCCATCGCTGCGCAACCGGCACTGGCCTTGACCGGGATCGAAGGTTACGAAGGCGTGATCCACGGTGATCACGCGGTCAGCGGGATTCGAGCGTTTGCCGGCTCGCTGGTTCGCCTGGCGGTGCAGCTGCAGGACAGCGGCGCGTTTGCCATCGCCAAGCCGATCATCACCGCGTCCGGCTCGGCCTGGTATGACTTGATTGCCGAAGAGTTCGAGGCGCAGAACGCCGCAGGGCGTTTCCTCAGCGTCTTGCGCCCGGGCAGTTATGTCGCCCACGACCATGGCATCTACAAAGAAGCGCAATGCTGCGTCCTCGACCGTCGCAGTGATTTGCACGAAGGCCTGCGCCCGGCGCTGGAAGTCTGGGCGCACGTGCAGTCCTTGCCGGAGCCGGGCTTCGCGGTGATTGCCCTGGGTAAGCGCGATGTGGCCTACGACGCCGGTTTGCCGGTGCCGCTGCTGCGTTACAAGGCTGGCGTGGTGCCGGCCAAGGGCGACGATGTCGGTGCCTGCAAGGTGACGGCGGTGATGGACCAGCACGCGTTCATGACCGTGGCGCCGGGGGTAGAACTACGCGTGGGTGACATTATTTCGTTCGGCACTTCGCACCCGTGCCTGACGTTCGACAAGTGGCGCATGGGGTGTCTGGTGGATGAGCAGTTGAGCGTTATCGAGACCATGGAAACCTGTTTCTAACCACACCTGCTCGTTCCCACGCTCTGCGTGGGAATGCCGCCAGGGACGCTCCGCGTCCTGCTTGCGAATGTGACGCAGAGCGTCACGGGATGCATTCCCACGCAGAGCGTGGGTACGATCGTTTGAGAGAGCCTCCACCCTAATGAACACCATCAACACCCTCGGCCCCAACACCCCGCGCATCGCCCTGATCGGCGAATGCATGATCGAGCTGCAACAGCGCGCCGACGGCAGCCTGCAACAAAGCTTCGGCGGCGATACCTTGAACACCGCGGTCTACCTGGCCCGTGAGCTCGGCAATGCTGGTAGCGTCGACTATGTCACCGCGCTGGGCGACGACAGTTTCAGCGATGCCATGTGCCAGAGCTGGGCCGAAGAAAACATCGGCCTGGACATGGTTCAGCGTTTACCCGGGCGTTTGCCGGGTTTGTACTGCATTCAGACCGATGCCGCCGGCGAGCGTCGTTTCCTTTATTGGCGCAATGAAGCCGCGGTGCGCGATTGCTTCACCACCCCGGCCGCCGCGCCGATCCTGGCGGCGTTGCCGGATTACGATGTGCTTTATTTTAGCGGCATCACGCTCGCGGTCCTTGGCGTACAAGGTCGGGGAAAACTGTTGGAAACCTTGATCGAAGCCCGTCAGCGTGATGCGCGAATCGTCTTCGACAACAACTATCGGCCACGGCTGTGGGCTTCGCTGGAGGATGCGCGGGCGGCCTACCGCAGCGTTTTGCCGTATGTCGATCTGGCGTTGCTGACCGTCGATGACGAACAGGCGCTGTTCCATTTTGCCGATTGCGAGGCGGTGTTCGCCGCGTACGAGCAGATCGGCACGCCGGAAGTGGTGCTCAAGCGAGGTGCCGAAGCGTGCCTGATTCGCTGTGTTGGTGAGTCATTTGAAGTGCCGGCGCAGAAGGTCGAGCGGGTGGTGGATACCACGGCGGCAGGGGATTCGTTCAGTGCGGCGTATCTGGCCTCGCGGCTCAGGGGCGGGAGCCCGGTGGAGGCTGCCGAGGCGGGGCATCGGTTGGCGAGCCAGGTGATTCAGGTGCCTGGGGCGCTGATTCCAGGATAACAGTGGCATGGCCGATGGCTGCGCCATCGGATCGCTGGCAAGCCAGCTCCCACAGGTTTTTTGGTGTGGCTGACATCTCTGGCCACCCACAAATCACTGGGAGCTGGCTTGCCAGCGATGCGGCCAGAAAGCCAGCCGCTCAATCCCGGTAAAACACCTGCACCAGGTGATACCCGAACTTGCTCTTGATCGGCCCATGCACCACCCGCAACGGTTTCTTGAAGATCACCGCATCAATCGCCCCAACCATCTGCCCCGGCCGCACTTCACCCAGGTCGCCGCCACGTTTGCCGGACGGGCAGGTGGAATATTTCTTGGCCAACACATCAAAGGCCTCGCCCTTGGCGATGCGTTGTTTGAGCTGCTCGGCTTCTTCCGAGGTTTTCACCAGAATGTGGCGGGCTTGAGCTTTCATGGGGTAGATACCTTGTAACGGTGTTCACGGCGGGGCGCGCGATTATGCCCTAAGTCACTGGGGTTGGCCGATCATCGTGCGAATCTTGTTGGCCAACAGATCAATGGAGAACGGTTTGGCCACCATGTCCATGCCTTCTTCGAGAAAGCCCTGACGTTCGGCCGCCATCTGCGCATACCCGGTCATGAACAGCACTTTCAGCGCCGGACGATACTGGCGGGCGATTTCCGCCAATTGCCGACCGTTCATACCCGGCAGGCCGACATCCGTCACCAGCAGGTCGACCCGCATGTCGGACTCCAGCAAGGGCAGGGCGGATTTCGCATCTTCGGCTTCGTGTGCGTGATACCCCAGTTCCTTGAGCAGGTCTCGCACCAACATGCGCACCGCCGGGTCATCCTCGACCAACACCACGGTTTCCCCGGCAATGGCCGGTGGCGCTTCGCTGATGACCGGCGACAGCACATCTTCGGGTTCCATGACACGCAGACGCGGCAGATACAAACGCACACTGGTGCCCTGGCCCGGCAGGCTGAACAGGCTGACGTGGCCGCCCGACTGTTGCGCAAAGCCATAAATCATCGATAACCCAAGCCCGGTGCCCTGACCGATGGGTTTGGTGGTGAAGAACGGATCGAACGCCTTGGCCAGGACTTTGGGGGTCATGCCGGTACCGTTGTCCGTGACGGCGATCATCAGGTAATCGCCGGCCTTGACCGGTTCCAGCGTATTGATGTCGCTGCTGTCGAGGTAGACGTTGGCGGTTTCGATACGCAGCTCACCGCCATCGGGCATGGCATCCCGAGCGTTTATGACCAGGTTGAGCAGGGCGTTTTCCAGTTGGCTGACGTCAGTGCTGACCGGCCAGGCATCTTCGGCCAGTTGCAACTTGAGTTCGATGTGATCGCCCTTGGTTCGCCGCAGCAGGTCTTCCAGGGAATGGATCAGATCGTTGGCGTTCAGCGGTTTGCGATCCAGCGACTGGCGCCTGGAAAACGCCAGCAGGCGATGGGTAAGAGCGGCGGCGCGGTTGGCCGAGGACACCGCCGCCTCGGTGAAGCGGCCGATTTCTTCCGTGCGCCCTTCGGCGATGTAGCGCTGCATCAGGTCAAGGCTGCCGATGATCCCGGTGAGCATGTTGTTGAAGTCATGGGCGATACCCCCCGTCAGCTGGCCCACCGCTTCCATCTTCTGCGCATGGCGCAAGGCGTCTTCCGCGCGTTCGCGCTCGACCATCTCGTTTTGCAGACGCTGATTGCTTTCGGCCAGTTGCCGGGTGCGGGCGGCAACGCGCTCTTCGAGGGTCTCGTTGAGGTTACGCAGGGCTTCTTCGGTCTGCTTGCGCTCGGTTTCGTCGATCACGAAGATGTAGAAACCGTTTACCGAGCCATCGGCACCGTGACGTGGCAAATAGTTCATCAGGGCATGGCGGATGCTGCCGTCACGGTGCGGCGTATTGAGGCTGAAGCAGCATGGTTTGCCGCTCAATGCCTGGGCGATGTGCTCGGCGCGCAGGGCGTAGGCCTCATCGCCCAGGACTTCCCGAACCGTGCGGCCATAGAGCTCCTGTGGTGTCAGGCCGTACCAGTCCAGATACGCGGCGTTGTTCAGGCGAAAGCGTTCCTCACGGTCGACATAGCTGATCAGAATCGGCATGGCGTTGATGATCAACTGCAACTCGGTCTGGCTCTGACGCAGGGCCTGCTCGGTATTCTTGCGTTCGGTCAGGTCCAGGGCCGCGCCGAGGAAACGGATCGGCCGGCCGTGATGGTCCTTGTAGCAACGCCCGCGGGCAAACACCCAACGCACTTGGCCATCTGGCTGCAGCAGGCGATATTCCTCGGCGTATTCGGTGCCGTGGGTGATGCAGTGCTTGATGCTGCGGGCGATCATGGCGCGGTCTTCGGGGTGGACGCCGTGCAGGTAATCGCTGATTGGCAGCTGGCCGGCCATGGCCGGATCGATACCGTGCAGTTGGGCGAAATGCGCATCGGCGATGAAGCGGTCCTCGCCGATATCCCAATCCCAGGTGCCCACCGCGTCGGTGGCAGAGAGCGCCAGTTGCAGGCGCTCCTCGGTGTCTTGCTGTGCCTTGAGGCTGGCGGCCGAGCGCTGTTCAAGTTCCAGGGCGATGCGCCGTCGCTCATTGGTTTCGATGGCGGTGACCAGAATTCCGGCGACCTGGGCATTCTCGTCGCGGATCGGGCTATAAGTCAGATCAAGCCAGAAGTCGGAATCCTTGCCGTTGCGCTGCAAGGTGAAACGCTGCTCGCTGTAGGTTCGCACCTGGCCTTGTAGGACGGCGCTGTAAATCGGGTCGGTGAAGTCCTGGAGTTCTGGCCAGATCTGGTGTGTAGGCTGTCCGAAAGCGTGCGGATGCTTGCTGCCCGCGAGCAGGGCGAAGCCGTCGTTGTAGATCTGCGTCAGCTGCGGGCCCCAGAGCAGCAACATCGGCATTGGCGAGTGAATCACGATATCCACGGCGGTTCGCAGGCTTTGCGGCCAGGTACTGGCGGCGCCGAGCGGACTGTTCGCCCAGTCCAGTCGGGCAATCAAGGCCTGGGCATCGCTGCCGGTCGGTGATGCGTTCATCAAGTTGTCCTGCACATAAGTCGGTATGGCGGCGTCTACTATTGTTACCAGACGCTGAATGACCGCAATCGGGTCATTTTCCAATTGAATGCTTCGCGGGTGCTTTTTGCCATGGAAATCGATGCGCTGTTGAAACGCCTGGCCAGCCAGGATGGCTCCGACCTTTACCTGTCCACGGGCGCGCCACCCAGCGCGCGCTTCGACGGAATTCTTACAGCGCTTGACGACCATCCCTTCAAGCCGGGAGACATTGCGGCAATTGCCGCGTCCATCATGGACGCCGAACAGCGGCTGGAGTTCGATCGTCAACTGGAGATGAACCTGGCGATCTCCCTGGCGGGGATTGGTCGCTTCCGGGTCAATATCTTCAAACAGCGTAACGACGTGTCGATGGTGGTGCGCAACGTCAAACTCGACATACCACGTTACGAAGACCTCAAGTTGCCGCCGGTACTGCTCGAGACGGTGATGCTCAAGCAAGGTTTGATGTTGTTCGTCGGCGCCACCGGTTCCGGCAAGTCTACCTCGCTGGCGGCCCTGATCGATTATCGCAACCGTCATGCCAGTGGGCATATCGTCACTATCGAAGACCCGATCGAATACGTCCACCGGCACAAGAAATCAATCATCAACCAGCGCGAGGTCGGCGTCGATACCCGCAGTTTTCACGCCGCGTTAAAAAATACCCTGCGTCAGGCGCCAGACGTGGTGCTGATCGGCGAGATTCGCGACCGCGAAACCATGGAGCACGCACTGGCATTTGCTGATACCGGGCATCTGGTGATCTCCACGCTGCATGCTCACAACGCCCATCAGGCGCTGGACCGCATCATCAACTTTTTCCCCGAGGAACGGCGTACGCAGCTGCTCCACGACCTGGGCAACAACCTCAAGGCATTCGTGTCGCAACGGTTGGTGCGCACTCGGGATGGTCAGCGACGGGCGGCGGTGGAAGTGATGCTCGGGACGCCGACCATTGGCGATTTGATCCGGCGCAATGAACTGGATGAACTTAAAAACATTATGGAAAAATCCAAAGAGTTGGGCATGCAGACCTTCGATGGCGCACTGTATGAACTGGTGGTCGAAGGTGTTATCAGCGAGAGCGAAGCATTAAAGAATGCGGAATCGTTTAATAATTTAAAGTTGCGCCTAAAACGTTATAGAGAGGGTGTTTCAATAGTAAGTGGGCCGAGTAGTGAGTGGAATTTGGAGGATTGATTTTATTGGCAGGCAGGTTCGTTATTTGAAGTTTTGAAATATTGTTTCGTAGATTTTTACTGTTTAATTAATCCCGGGTGGGTAAGGATTGATGCTCGTTTAACTAATCAGTGATTAAATCTATGAGGTTGTTTTATGTGTGACAGCTTGAAATATAAAGCCTATCAGTTGTCGGGGTCGGCTTCAGATGTGCAGTGCGAATGGTTAAAGGCCGATGCGGCAGAGCGACAATTGGTATTGCAGCAGTTAAAAACTGTCTTCGATGAACAAGAGGACGAAGGGCCGTATGACTGGCAAGGGTATGAGTTTCCGTTGGTGACGGGGTCTTCTCTCTATGAGGTCCATATGCCAGGGCGAGTGGCATGGAATAATCTGGCTAATCATACGTCCGTGATGGATGAACTCCGCCGCCTCCGTCTCGAGAGTATGGCCTTAACACGTATTAACGACAACGGCGTGTTGGAAATATACAGAAAAAGCACTACAACGTGGGAAGCCGTTGACCTGGAACTCAGCCAGGCATCCCACAACTATCAGAAACTTCTTGTCATAGGGGATATTGCAAGCCAGGCGGGCGGGTACGTATATACAGAGGACTACACTTTTGTTGATCAATGGCTGGAGTTTCATGGGTTGGCGGTTCCCAGGAATGCGAGCGAAACCAGGAATCTGATCGCGTTGTTCGAATTTGATCCTGAAGTTGATGAACTTGGTAACTATTGGGGGCAACTTGCTGCCGATGATCCGTCATTAGTCGTATTGTCGGCTGAGCAACATGCAGCTATTCGTCAGGCCACTGCAAAGCTTATAGCTCCCGACAAAAAGCTGCTGGACAAACTGTATCGCGAAACGAATGGCACTCTTGCAACGCACGATAACGCCGCTGAATGTATCGTTCAGTTGGTCAGGCATCCGGCGGCCCAAACCTGCGCCAGAAACCTCCTGAAGGAACTGGACTGGTTCGGTGCAACATCTGGGCAAGACGTCTCTGCACAGGATCTTGGGCAACTATTGATAACGGCTATTTTGCTGGAGCTGTATCCAGACTTCGGCAAAGCTCAAGGCAGAAAGAGTATCGGCGGGTTCGATTTGTATTCACCAACCAACGTCGAACGATCTTCGTTGAACGTGCGCAAGGAACTGGAAACCTTCCTGCACACCAAAGGCTGGGTGAATCCTGTCCTGGCGCCAATGGCATCGCACCTGCTACTGGCGGAAATTGCGCCGGAATTTCTGGTCAAGGGTGTTCCATCGTCGTTGACGATGGGCTCGGTTGCCTGGGTGGTCTTTTGCCGTGGCGTTGCGCTGGTGGAGGCGGTCACGAAAGGGGCGGCGCTTGTGCTGAGCTACGGGCAAATCATGGCCTACGTCGAACTCGAGCCTGTCAGTTCGCCCCTCTCCCGTCTGCGGGATCTGGCAATGATCGATCCAATCGTTGACTGGGCGTTGTTGAATGGTGTTATCGAGCCAACTGAGCTCACTCAAGCGGCGAAGGAAACGACGGAGCGGGCGATTGCCGCTTTCGAGGCTTACACAGAGCACTTCACCCATCTGGCCCGGGTACTGTCCAATCCGTTGCCCAGTAGAGAAGACATTGCTCGCAAAGCCTTGGAAGACGTGGCACCCGGTTGTGATTTCCTCGACAGGAAAGTTATCTATCAACGCCCTGGCCTATATGCCTCGCCCACCGCCATGTCGATGGTCGATTTGCATATGTCAGGAGACCTGGCGAGCGGTGAGTGGGATCTTCGCGCGGTTTTTCCCGATGACACCACGACAACTGACTTGCTGGCCGGTATGACCCATTACACAAGGCCAACCTTCCACGATCCCTCCGTACTCAGCATTTACAAACGTTTCCCTCTGTTGTCGTACCTGGCACCCAACAATGTCGAATTTCATCGGCAATTGCGCGGCTATCTCGGCAATTTGAATAGTGCGGTGGTCACAAACGTGAAATTGGCCCTTTCACACATGCTTCCCTTTGACCTGGAAATCTTTCTGAAAGGCAAGATTACGTTCTTTACCCTTCGCGGTGCAGCGGTAGAGATATCCTCCCGCTATATCGGCGGACCGCTTACGTATGAGACAGATTACGAAACCCAACAAGGCAAAGATGCTGTCACGGGCCGCTTTGGTGTTGTGATGTACGCCATCCACGAAAACTCGGTTGCGTGCTATGAGTTGTTTACATTCAGAGGAGAGCTACGGAAAAACGATGTCCTTGGAAACCTGATCACCTCGAAGGGAAAATGTTCGGGTCGCTCCAGGATCGATTTCACCGGCGATCTGAATGCGCAGGTGGCACCCACGCCTTTGGAAGCGTTGCCTGTCACTCTGAAGGAATACACGGAGGGGGTTGCAGTTGAGCAGCATGCGCGCAGCGACTTGGCGATTATCGAAAAGTTGGGTGAGCTCCCGGCACCAAGGTCTGTGGTAGCGCGCACGCAGAGTACTTATATGAATTTTGGCAACCCGCAGTTTGCAAGGATTGCCGAGTTCGTGGTGAGTCATCATCCGTTCCGCAAGTTTTCCGAAGTTGAAGCAATGGCCACCGTGCCGACTGCGCTTGAAAGCCAGCGCAAAATGGGCAATGAGACTGCCGATTACATCGTGAATCTGGTGGTTCCCTTTAAAAAGTGCATCGAGGATTTATCTTCTGGGGATCACAATAGGGTGGTTGACGGGATCTATGGTTGTGCCATGGACGCCATTGCCTTGGGAGGTGCCTTTGCGGGGGCGGCTGCCAAAGCGCTGAGCATTTCGTCGAAGGCCGTCTCCTTGTCGTCCAAAGCCGCCCAGTTGACCAAGCTAGCCTTCGTGACCTCCGTTTCCCTCATCAACCCGCTGGATGGCGTGCCTACGGCATTGTTCGGAGCCGGGAAACTCGTCCACAAGGGAGCGCTACGCTTTAACAGGCAGGCTCAAGAGATGCTCGGGCTGGCGCAATCACAGTTACAAAAACTCAATGGCCGACACAAAATCTATGACTTGATTCGCGCAGCCAATCGCGCCGATACCACCGGGCAGGGTACCTGGCGACCTCTTGGCGCAACCGGTGACACATTAACGGTGGTGGCAGCGCGTAACGCTCATCAATGGTATGCCCTTGACCGATTGGGCAAACCCTGGGGACCCAGACTGAACAACTTCATCTTTGAGTCACCTATCCAGTTGCCTCGATTCAACAAGACATTGCCCGTCAGCTATACCCGACAGTTCATTGAGCAAAGCTTGCCGCTGGCGCGTACAAAAATCGAAAACGCGATCAACGTCTTGAACAGTCTCGACCTGACGAGGGAGCGCGACGCAATCATCAAGGTGCTGATGGGAAGCAACTCGAGCGATGCATTCGAACGGTTGTTGAGCTATCTGAGATTGGTCAGGGCTGACTTTGCAGGTCTTTCCATCAGTAACATGTTTCTCGATCCGCTCAAGACCACTCACAACATCGCTGCATTGAACAAGGAGGCGTACGAACAATGGAAAGGCGCACAAGACCCATCCAACACGCAATTCATCGAAATCTATACACCCCAACTGAACAAACACTTCATCAGTTTGGGCTTCAACCATGATGTCGTGGCAGACGACTTGATTCATGAGTTGTTCCACGGTGCTTCACAGACTGACGATGTCAGCTATGCCCGCGATGCCGGACGCAACGGCGAAAGAGGGCAGTTGCTGGATGTAGCCGCGCTGCTGAACCTGGCGTCGGGACGTCTGCCGGTTACGGATGAGGGCGATGCCTGTCACGCCAGTGCCAAAACCTTTGAAAATGCTGACTCGCTGGCGGTGACTACCTCGCTGCTGAGCCAGTTGTACACGGACAGAAATGCTTATGAACGCAATATGTCCATCCTGCGCGGCGCAGTCGAAGCAAACGCCGGGCGCGCGATTGACCAGCCGGTTCTGATCACTCTGAACAGCTCACTTGCATCTAAACCTGCCGGTGGAACGCGCCCACCGGGTTCGCACATGGATTAACACGCACCCGCACGATCGTTCACGTGTCGAGTTCCGGCCGATCCCGAAACTGTTCCAGCGCTTCGGGATTGGCCAGCGCATCCGTGTTTTTCACCGCCTGCCCGTGCACTACATTCCTCACCGCCAGTTCAACCACCTTGCCGCTGATGGTGCGCGGTATATCGGTCACCGCAACAATTTTCGCCGGGACATGCCGCGGCGTGGTGTTGGCGCGGATGACCTGGCGGATCTGTTGCTGCAATGCTTCGTCCAGCTCAACGCCATCAGCCAATCGCACGAACAGCACCACCCGCACGTCGTCTTGCCATTGCTGGCCGATAGCGACGCTGTCGATGACCTGCGGGACTTTCTCGACCTGACGATAGATTTCCGCTGTGCCAATGCGCACGCCACCGGGATTGAGCACCGCGTCTGAGCGACCGTGGATCATCATGCCGCCATGGGGCAGTTGTTCGGCGTAATCACCTTGCGCCCAGACTCCGGGAAACTGACTGAAATACGACGCCCTGAGCTTTGCGCCGTCGGGGTCGTGCCAGAGGCCGATGGGCATTGCCGGGAAGTGTCGGGTGCAGACCAGTTCGCCTTTTTCGCCGATCACCGGTTGGCCGTTGTCGTTCCACACTTCAACGGCCATGCCCAGGCTCTTGCCCATGTTTTCGCCGCGTCTGACCGGGCTCAACGGGTTGCCGTTGACGAAGCACGAGACGATGTCCGTACCGCCGGACATCGAGGCCAGGCACACGTCAGGCTTGAAATCGCGATAGACGAAATCGTAACTCTGCGGCGAGAGTGCCGAGCCGGTGCAGAGCAAGGTTTTCAGGCTGCCAAGTTCATGGCTGTGCCTGGGGTTGACGCCGCTGCTTTCCAGGGTCGCGAGGTACTTGGGGCTGGTCCCGAAGACGCTGATGCGCTCGTCGTCGATCAGGTCGATCAAACGCTCGGCATCTGGCTGGAAGGGCGAGCCGTCGTACAGCACCACGGCGCTGCCGACTGCGAGGGCCGAGACCAGCCAGTTCCACATCATCCAGCCGCACGTGGTGTAGTAGAACAGGCGTTCGCCGGGGCCGAGATCGCAATGCAGGCCGTGTTCCTTGACGTGTTGCAGCAGCACGCCGCCGGTGCTGTGAATGATGCATTTGGGAACGCCGGTGGTGCCGCTGGAATAAAGGATGTACAGCGGATGGGCGAAGGGCACCGGCGTGAAATCCGGTTCGCCACCGGGGAAGTAGAAGTCGTCCCACAGCGTGACGTTGGCCGATGTGTGAAAGTCTTCGATGCGCACTTCGGGCCGCGCATAAGGCACGATGATCAGTTGCTGCAAGGATGGCAGTCGTTCGAGGATCTCGTTGACCTTGGCGCTCTGGTCGATTTCTTTCCCGGCATAGCGATAACCGGCACAGGTGACCAGCACTTTGGGTTCGATCTGGCCGAAACGATCGATCACGCCTTGCGTGCCGAAGTCCGGCGAAGAACAGGACCAGATCGCCCCGAGGCTGGTGGTGGCGAGCATCGCCACCAATGTCTGCCAGGTATTGGGCATGCACGCCGTCACCCGGTCGCCCAGGCCGACACCGGCGGCGATCAAACCACTTTGAAAACCGGCGACATGTTCCGCCAGCTCGGCCCAGGTCAGTTGTTCGCGCTGGCCGTTCTCCGCCACGGCCACCACGGCCACGGCATCGTCGCGACGGCGCAGCAAATGTTCGGCAAAGTTCAGGGTAGCGCCGGGAAACCACTCGGCGCTGGGCAGTTGCGTGCCCTCGACCAATACTGCATCCGGCTGATCGTGAAAACGGATGTCGAAGAAATCGACGATGGCTTGCCAGAACGCTTCACGCTGATCGATGGACCACTGATGCAGGGCAGGGTAGTCGTCGATGTGCAGATGATGCCGCTGATTGACGAAGCGCCGAAAGGCGTCCATGCGGGTCTTGCCGATGCGTTCGGCGCTGGGTTGCCAGAGGATGTCGGACATGGTTTGCCTCTTCTTGTTGTCAGATCGTTCCCACGCTCTGCGTGGGAATGCCTCAACGGACGCTCCGCGTTCGGCTTCTGGGACGCGGAGCGTCCCGGGCTGCATTCCCACGCAGAGCGTGGGAACGATCATCTATAAGGGTTTAGCGGCCAATCACTGCGCCAACCACCCACCATCAATATTCCACGCCGCACCCCGCACCTGAGCCCCGGCTTCACTGCACAAGAACAGCACCAACTCGCCCAACTGCGGCGGGGTCACGAATTCCAGCGAGGGTTGCTTCTCGGCCAGCAGATCATGCTGCGCCTGCTGCGGATCGATTCCGGTCGCGGCGCGATCGTCGATCTGCTTTTGCACCAGCGGTGTCAATACCCAACCCGGGCAAATGGCATTGCAGGTAACGTTGCTGGTGGCGGTTTCCAGGGCGACCACTTTGGTCAAGCCGATCACCCCATGCTTGGCGGCAACGTACGCGGCTTTGCCCGTCGAGCCGACCAGTCCATGCACCGAAGCAATATTGATCACCCGGCCCCAACCTTTGGCGCGCATGCCCGGCAGGCTCAGGCGGGTGCTGTGAAACACCGACGACAGGTTGATCGCGATGATCGAATCCCAGCGCTCCACCGGGAACTCGTCCACTGGCGCGACGTGCTGGATGCCGGCATTGTTGACTAGTATGTCGACGCCGCCGAACTCACGCTCGGCGTAGGCAATCATGTCGGCGATCTGTTGCGGGTCGCTGACGTCGGCCGGGTGATGGCCGACCTTGCCGCCGAACTGTTCGACTTCAGCAATGACCTTGGACGCATCGCCGAAGCCATTGAGGATCAGGTTGGCGCCGGCCTTGGCCAGGCTCAGGGCAATCCCCAGGCCGATGCCGCTGGTGGAGCCGGTAACCAGTGCGGTCTTGCCGGAAAGAGTCGTCATGAATACCTCACACAATGCCAGTGGCGTAGAAAGTACCGATCACCACGAAAACCGCCAGGGTCTTGATCAGCGTAATACAGAAAATATCTTTGTAAGCTTCGCGGTGGGTCAGACCGGTGACCGCGAGCAAGGTAATCACCGCGCCGTTGTGCGGCAGGGTGTCCATGCCGCCACTGGCCATCGAAGCTACACGGTGCATCACTTCCAGCGGAATATTGGCGGCGTGGGCCGCCGCGATAAACTGCTCGGACATTGCCGCGAGCGCGATGCTCATGCCGCCCGAGGCGGAGCCAGTGATACCCGCCAGCAAGGTGACGGTGATCGCTTCGTTGACCAGCGGATTGGGGATGCTCTTGAGCCAGTCGGCCAGCACCAGGAAACCCGGCAGGGAGGCGATCACCGCACCAAAGCCGTATTCCGAAGCCGTGTTCATCGCCGCCAGCAATGCACCGCCGACCGCACTTTTGCTGCCTTCGGCAAGTTTGCTGCTGATGGCTTTGTAGCCGAACGCCAACACCATGAGGATGCCGACCAGCAGCGCAGCCTGCACCGCCCAGATTGCGGTGAGTTTGGCGATTTCAGTGGTGACCGGTGTCGCCATGCCCGGCAGCGCCAGGCTGTGGGTCTTGCCGTACCACTGTGGAATCCACTGGGTGAACAGCAGGTTCATGATGCCCACGGCTAGCAGCGGCGACAGGGCGATCCACGGGTTGGGCAGCTTGATGTCGGCAGCGGTTTCCGGCTCGTTGCGCAGGTCGGTGCCATAACCTTCACCGGCACGCTGGGCCTTGTTGCGCTGGCGCTGAAGAAACAGCATGCCGGCGCAGAACACGAAAATCGTACCGATCACACCCAACCATGGCGCAGCCCAGGCGGTGGTGTTGAAGAACGTACTGGGGATGATGTTCTGGATCTGCGGGGTGCCGGGCAGGGCGTCCATGGTGAACGAAAACGCGCCGAGGGCGATGGTCGCCGGGATCAGGCGTTTGGGGATGTTGCTCTGACGGAACATTTCAGCGGCAAACGGATACACCGCGAATACCACCACAAACAGCGACACGCCACCGTATGTGAGCACGGCACAGACCAGCACGATCACCAGCATCGCCTGGCGGGTGCCCAGCAGGCGGATGGCCGCGGCGACAATGGAACGCGAGAAACCGGACAGCTCGATGAGCTTGCCGAACACCGCACCGAGCAGGAACACCGGGAAGTAGAGTTTGATGAAACCGACCATTTTCTCCATGAACACGCCGGTGAAGGCAGGTGCGACGGCGGAAGGGTCAGTCAGCAGGACGGCGCCGAGGGCGGCAATCGGGGCAAAAAGGATAACGCTGTAGCCACGGTAAGCAGCCACCATCAGCAGCGCGAGGGCTGCCAAGGCAATGATCACACTCATGGTGTGTCTCCTGGGATTGTTATTTTTGTGTGGTGAAATCTTGTAGGAAGGGGCTATAGCGAGTTTCGTGCCAGGTGGTTAACTAGCTGAAATATAAGGAAATATTTATCGTTGGTGCGATGGATTTACAGGGGGTGTCTCTATTTGGAGATTTTTTCGACCAGGAGAGCGTTTTCGCGGGCAAGCCTCGCTCCTACAGAGATTTGGGAAATATCAGGGTTTCACCATCCGTAGGAGCGAGGCTTGCCCGCGAAGAAGCCGGATCTAACAATAGAGATGCCTGTCTCTCTATTGAGACTCCGCAATCCCCAACGCCACCATTTTCTTGTACAACGTCGACCGCCCAAGCCCCAAACGCGCCGCGGCTTCAATCACTTTGCCGCCGCATCGCGCCAGCGTGGTTTCGATCAGTTGGCGATCGAAGCGCTCCCGTGCCGCACTGAACGTCTCATGCTCCAGAGGTTCCAGAGTCGCTGGTGCCGGGCGTTCAACGGGGGTAAACGTTCCGATCGCCGCGCGGATGTCCGTGGCCGAAAGTCGCAGGTCATCACTGAGCAAGGCGGCCCGTTCCAGGACGTTGCGCAACTCGCGAATGTTCCCCGGCCAGGCGTGTTGACCCAGCAGCTGCAGCGCTTCACTGTTGAGTTCGTGCTGGCTGCGCAGCTCTTCAAGGATGGCCTCGCTGAGCGCGGGCAGGTCGTCGAGGCGGTCGCGAAGCGGTGGCACCTGGATTGGCAGGACATTGAGGCGGTAATACAAATCCGCGCGGAAATCACCGCGCTTGATCGCGGCTTCCAGGTCGGTCGAGGTCGCAGCGATCACCCGCACATCGCTCTGGATCACTTCATTGGAACCCACCGGTTCGAATTCCTTTTCCTGCAACACCCGCAGCAGCTTGCTTTGCAACGGCAGCGGCATGTCTCCGATTTCATCGAGAAACAGCGTGCCGCCCTGGGCGATTTGCAGTTTGCCTGCGCGGCCCTTGCGATCAGCGCCGGTGAAGGCACCCGGTGCCGTGCCGAAGAATTCAGCTTCCAGCAACGATTCCGGGATCGCTGCGCTGTTGATACTGACAAACGCCTTGTGTGCCCGCGGCGAAGCGTTGTGAATAGCCTGCGCCAGTAACTCCTTGCCGGTGCCGGTTTCGCCAAGCAGTAACACCGGCGACTCAGTGCTGGCACTGCGCCGGGCGCGGCGTTTGACTTCAAGGCTGGCGGCGCTGGTGCCAATGAAGTGGGCGAAGTTGTATTTGGTCTGCCGCGCGCGCAACAGCGAGCGCGTGGAAGCAAGCTCTTCCTGCATGCTCATGTAGCGCTTGAGCATCGGCGACAGGCTGCGCAGTTCATCGAACAGGGCGAAACCGATCGCACCGATGACCTCGCCAGCGTCGTCATGGATCGGCAGGCGCATGACCACCAAGGGTTCCTTGGGCGTGTCCTGCATGTCGAGCAGGATCGGTCGGCCGGTGCGCACCACTTCACGCAACAGGCTGCCGGGTATCACGCTTTCGCAGGCTTTGCCGATGGCGTTCTCGGCCGATTGCAGACCGAAACGCCGGGCATAACGCTCGTTCATCCAGACTATGTTGGCGTCGCGGTCGACGATCACCGTGCCTTCACTCGATTGCTCGATAATTTCGAACAGTGAACGGATCGCCAGCAGGCGCACGCGCTGGTAGTCCTTGAGGCTTTCGGTGGTGTTCATGGGTGCTGATCCTGATTTTTCATTGCCCGGTCCGGCCTAATCGCGGGCAAGCCTTGCTCCTACAGATGCCCCCTGTAGGAACAAGGCTTGCCCGCGATGGCCGTGACACGGTTTAACGATTGTGAATCGATTATGCCTGCCCAACATGCGCCGCCGCCAACAGCTCCTTGGTGTACGGATGCTGTGGGGCATCGAATACGTCATGGCTGGCGCCACGTTCCACGACCTTGCCATCCTTGACCACGATCATGTCGTGCGCCAGGGCGCGGACCACTGCCAGGTCATGGCTGATAAACAGATAGGTCAAGCCATGTTTTTCCTGCAGTTGGCGGAGCAGGGCGACCACCTGTTTTTGCACGGTGCGATCCAGCGCCGAGGTCGGTTCGTCCAGCAGGATCAGCGCCGGTTTCAGCACCAGTGCCCGAGCGATTGCAATGCGCTGTCGTTGGCCACCGGAAAATTCGTGGGGGTAGCGATGACGGCTTTGCGGGTCGAGGCCGACTTCCTGCAATGCCCGAATCACTTCGGCATTGCATTGCTCGGGACTCAGTTGGCTATGAACCTCCAGGCCCTCGCAAATGATCTGTTCAACAGACATCCGCGGACTGAGGCTGCCGAACGGGTCCTGGAACACCACCTGCATTTTCTTGCGCCACGGCCGTAGCTGTTTCTGCGACAAACCATCGAGTGCCTCGCCCTGGAAACGGATGCTGCCTTCGGAGTCGAGCAGGCGCAGGATTGCCTGGCCCAGCGTTGACTTGCCGGATCCGGATTCGCCGACGATGCCCAGGGTTTTGCCGCGCTGGATGCTCAGGCTGATGCCGTCGACCGCCTTGAAGTAAGTCTTGCGCCGCAGCAGTCCGCCACCCACGGCAAACTGCACGCGCAGGTCGTCGACTACCAGCACGTTCTCGCGTTCGTCCCTTGGCAGGGCTTCACCGTCGGGTTCGGCATTGAGCAGCATGCAACTGTAGGGATGTTTCGGCTCGGTAAAAATAGTCTCGCAGGACGCTTGCTCGACAATCTCGCCGGCCTTCATCACGCAGACGCGTTGGGCGATGCTGCGCACCAGATTGAGGTCATGGCTGATCAGCAGCAGCGACATGCCGAGCCGTCGCTGCAATGATTTGAGCAGCAGCAGAATCTTGCGCTGCACGGTGACGTCGAGGGCCGTGGTGGGTTCGTCGGCGATCAACAGTTCCGGCTCGCAGGCCAGGGCCATGGCGATCATCACCCGTTGCCGCTGGCCACCGGACAATTGATGCGGGTAGGCCTTGAGGCGTTCCTTGGGTTTCTGAATGCCCACCAGATGCAGCAACTCAAGAATCCGCGCCTGCGCCGCTTTGCCGGCCATGCCTTTATGAACGAGCAGGGTTTCGCCGATCTGTTTTTCGATACTGTGCAGCGGATTGAGCGAAGTCATCGGCTCCTGGAAGATCATCGCAATGCGGTTGCCGCGCAATTCGCGCAGTTTCTTTGCGTCCGCGCCCACCAGCTCCTGGCCTCGATAACGGATGCTGCCGGTCGTCTCGGTTCCGCATTCGGGCAGCAATTGCAGAATTGAGTGGGCGGTCACTGACTTGCCCGATCCTGACTCACCCACCAGCGCCAGGCATTCGCCCGGGTGGATATCCAGGCACAGATTGCGCACGACGGTCTGGCCGCTGAAAGCCACGCTGAGGTCTCGGATTTCGATCAGGTTGGTCATATCAACAGTCCGCTCAAGAACGCGGATCAAAGGCGTCGCGCAACGCTTCGCCAATGAACACGAGTAAAGAAAGAATCAGCGCCAGGGTAAAAAACGCGGTCAGTCCGAGCCATGGCGCTTGCAGGTTCTGCTTGCCCTGACCGATCAATTCGCCCAGGGATGCGCTGCCCGCCGGCATGCCGAAGCCAAGGAAGTCCAGCGCCGTGAGGGTTGAAATTGCGCCGGTAAGAATGAACGGCAGATAGCTCAAGGTCGCGTTCATGGCGTTGGGCAGGATGTGCCGCACGATCACCTTGCGATCGCTCAGGCCCAGTGCCCGGGCAGCCTTGACGTATTCCAGATTGCGCCCGCGCAGGAACTCGGCGCGCACCACGTCCACCAGCGCCAGCCAGGAAAACAGCGCCATGATCCCCAGCAGCCACCAGAAATTCGGTTCGACGAACCCCGACAGAATAATCAGCAAGTACAGGACCGGCAGCCCGGACCAGACTTCCAGCAACCGCTGCCCGAGCAAATCCACCCAACCACCGTAATAGCCTTGCAAGGCGCCCGCGGCGATGCCGATCAGTGCACTGACAACGGTCAGCATCAAGGCAAACAGAATCGACACCCGAGCGCCAAAAATAACCCGGGCCAGGACGTCCCGGGCCTGATCGTCGGTGCCCAGCCAGTTGACCTGCGAAGGCGGGCTCGGTGCGGGTTTGTTCAGGTCATAGTTTGGCGTGTCATCACTGAAGGGAACCGGCGGGAACAGCAGCCATCCGCCGTCTTTCTTGATCAGTTGCTGCACGTAGTCGCTACGGTAATCGGCTTGGAACGGCAGTTGACCGCCGAACTCCTGCTCGGTGTAGCGCTTGAAGACAGGGAAATACAACGAGCCCTGGTAACTGACTACCAGCGGTTTGTCATTGGCGATCAGCTCACCACCCAAGGTCAGCAGAAACAACCCGACAAACAACCACAGCGACCACCAGCCACGGCGGTTTTTCTTGAAACGCTCGAAACGACGTCGGCCTAAAGGTGAAAGCTTGAACATCAGGCGTTCCTCGCGGCGAAGTCGATGCGCGGGTCGACCAGGGTGTAGCACAGGTCACCCACCAGTTTTATCAATAGACCGAACAGGGTGAAGATGAACAGCGAGCCGAACACCACCGGATAGTCTCGTGAAACGGCCGCTTCGTAGCTCATGCGGCCCAGGCCGTCCAGAGAGAAGATCACTTCGATCAGCAGTGAACCGGCAAAAAACACGCTGATGAACGCCTGGGGAATCCCTGACACCACCAGCAACATGGCATTGCGGAATACGTGGCCGTAGAGGACGCGGCGTTCGCTCAAGCCTTTGGCTCGGGCGGTGACCACGTACTGGCGGGTGATTTCATTGAGGAACGAGTTTTTGGTCAGGATGGTCAGGGTCGCGAAACCGCCGATCACCAGCGACGTCACCGGCAATACCAGGTGCCAGAAATAGTCGGCAATTTTGCCCAGGGTCGACAGCGACTCGAAGTTGTCCGACACCAGCCCGCGCACCGGGAACCAGTTCAGTGACGTGCCGCCGGCAAAAACCACGATCAGGAACATGGCGAAGAGAAACGCCGGCATCGCGTAGCCGATGATGATTGCGGTACTGCTCCAGATATCGAAATGACTGCCGTGGTGCACAGCCTTGCGGATGCCCAGCGGGATCGATACCAGATAAGTGATCAAGGTTGCCCAGAGGCCGAGGGAAATGGTCACCGGCATTTTCTGCAGGATCAGGTCGGTGACCGTGGCACCGCGGAAAAAGCTCTTGCCGAAATCCAGCCTCGCGTAACTGGTCAGCATCAGCCACAGGCGTTCGTGCGCAGGCTTGTCGAAACCGTACTGTTTTTCGATGTCCTTGATCAGTTGCGGATCGAGGCCACGGCTGGCTCGGGAGCTGCTCATGGCCTCGCTGGAACTGCCGCCGACACTGGCGCCGCCGATGCCCTGCAAGTGCGCGATAGCCTGTTCCACCGGCCCGCCCGGTGCGGCCTGGACGATAACGAAGTTGACCAGAAGAATGATCACCAGCGTCGGAATGATCAGCAGCAACCGCCGCAGAATGTAGCCCCACATCAATGCGGTCCTCCGGGTTTGCCGCGGCGGATGCGCTCGGCGGTCATTTCCTGGTTGGTCAGCGGCGTGGTGCTCATTTCCCACCAGCTTTCGATGGCTTCGTCATTGCTGGCCTGCACATTCGGTATGCCGAAGCGGTTCCACCACACGGTGGATGTTCCTGGCGGGTAATAGTTGGGAATCCAGTAGTAGTTCCATTGCAGCACCCGGTCCAGCGCATGGGCATAACGCAACATGTCGGCCTGGGTGTTCGCCCGAACCAGCCCGGTAATGAGCGTATCCACTGCCGGGTTTTTCAGCACCATGTAGTTGTTGGAGCCGGAATCAGTGGCCGCGGCTGAACCGAAGTAGTTGAACAGCTCGCCGCCCGGGGAAGTTGTCACCGGGTAACCGGTGACAATCATGTCGTAGTCGCGACTCATCAGACGGTTGACGTACTGTGACGAATCGATGCGCCGGATATTCAGGTCGATACCGATTTGCTTGAGGGTACGCTTGTAGGGCAGCAGCAAGCGATCCATGCCGTTCTGGCTGACCAGGAACGTGAAGCTCAGCGGCTCGCCGTCGGCGTTGACCAGCTGATCGCCTTTGGGTGTCCATCCGGCCTGTTCGAGCAGGTCCAGGGCTTGCAACTGTTTGTCGCGAATGATGCCGCTGCCATCGGTTTTCGGTGCCTCGAATACCTTGGTGAACACTTCGTCCGGGATCTGCCCGCGCAACGGCTCGAGAATCGCCAGTTCGCCAGCGTCCGGCAGTTGCCGGGCCGCGAGATCGGTGTTGGAGAAGAAGCTCTGCTGGCGGATGTACATGTTGCGCATCATCTGCCGGTTGCTCCATTCGAAATCCCACAGCATGACCAGCGCCTGGCGTACGCGGCGGTCCTGGAACATCGGTTTTTGCAGATTGAACACAAAGCCCTGGGACGGTTGCGGCGCTTCGGTGGCCAGGTGAGCCTTTTGCAGTCGTCCATCGCTCAGGGCCGGGCTCTCGTAACCGATGGAATAGCCGGTGGCGGAAAACTCGCGGTTGTAGTCGTAGGCACCGCCGCGCAAGACCTGACGGGCAACGTCGGTGTCGCCGAAGTATTCGATGCTGAAACGATCGAAATTGTACAGGCCGCGGCTGACCGGCAGATCCTTGCCCCACCAGTCGGCGTTGCGCTCGAAAGTAATGCTGCGCCCGGAATCGACCTTGCCCACTTTATAGGGACCGCTGCCCAGTGGCGGCTCATAACCGCCGCCACCGGCGAAATCGCGGGTTGTCCACCAATGCTCGGGAAACACCGGCAGGGTGGCGATGTCCAGAGGAAGCGTGCGGTTTTCGTTGTTCTTGAAGTCGAAGCGCACGGTCAGTGGCGACTCCACCTCGACGCCTTTGACGTCGGCGAATTGCGTGCGATAACGCAGGCTGCCTTGGGTCATCAGCAAGTCGAAGGTGTAGCGCACATCTTGCGCGGTGATCGGCTTGCCGTCGGCGAAACGCGCCTTGGGGTTGAGGTAGAAGCGCAGGGACAATCCGTCATCGGAACGCTCCATCTTCTGCGCCACCAGGCCGTACACCGTATAAGGCTCGTCCAGCGAGCGCTGAGCCAACGGCGAGTAAAGCAAGCCGTCGATCTGCGAGACGCCAATGCCCTTGTCGATGTAGGGCAAGACATGGTCGAAATGCCCGATCTCGATGGCCGAACGGCGCATCGTCCCGCCTTTGGGGGCTTGCGGATTGGTGTAGGCAAAGTGGCTGAACCCGGCAGGGTATTTGGCCGGTTCGCCGTAGACGGTCAACGCATGTTGCGGTGCGGCGTTCACACCAGCCGCGCCGATCAGCAGGGCCATGGCAGTGAATAACAAAGTTGGGAAAGCCAGTCGCATTGTCAGCCTTAGAGCCGGGTGGTCGATAACCACAATTTGTACGCTAGCGGCGCGTCCCTCGCCAGCCGTATTACGCAGTTGAAGCACAACGGCCCACCAAAAAGGCGGGCCGTTGCGTAAGAGGCATCAGGCGTCGATCAGTCCTGACGGCTGGTCACTTCCAGCAGGTGATAACCGAACTGGGTCTTCACCGGGCCTTGCACGACATTGATCGGCGCGCTGAATACCACGGTGTCGAACTCCTTGACCATCTGGCCAGGACCGAACGAACCCAGGTCACCACCCTGGCGGCTGGAAGGGCAGGTGGAGTTGGCCTTGGCGACTTCGGCGAAATCTGCGCCAGCCTCGATTTGCGCTTTGAGTTCGTTGCACTTGGCTTCGCTGGCAACGAGGATGTGGCGGGCAGTGGCTTTAGCCATGGGGAAATACTCCTTTCAATATTCTGTAAAGTGGTGAGCCTACCGGATTCAGTGGACGATTTCTTCTCAAAGTTCCGTTCCATACGGCCTCGACGGCGGGTGCTTTTTATAGTCCGGCTTTTTTCAGGCGTGCAGCGTGTTGTACGTATAGATCGATCGGGTCGATGCTTTTCGTGAAGATACCGGCTGACGGGCGGATGACCGCCAGATGATCCAGCGGATAATCGGATCGGATAATCGTCCCCAGATGCGAACTGTAGCGGCCAACCATGCCATCGTTTTGCTCGGCTTCAGTGATGAAGTATCGCGAAAACGCCCGCAGGAAACCGTGGAACGGATCAAGGGCGTTCATTCCTTCATCCAGGGCATTGTCCGGCAGGACGCCGCTCCAGGAGTAGTAACGCACACCATTGACCAATTCCCGACCCTTGCCACCCCAGGTTTTTGGCAACCCTTGAGGGTATTTGTCGTTGAATGCCCCTACGCCAGTTGTGGTCAGGGCATTGAGCGCGGCGATGGCGTTCTGCGGGAGGCGATGGTGGCCGCTTAGCAAGGACAGGAAGCCTGCGAACAACGTGGCGACCGTTTCAGCGACCTGTTCCGGCAAACATCCCGGTTCAAGCGCCTTGCGCAGAAAGTCGGCCAGTTCCGACCCATGGTTCGGCCCACTGACGGATGTCACCGAAGCAACCGACTGTGGTGCAACCGCCGCAGCGTAGCGAGCAGCGAGTGCGCCCTGACTGTGACCGATCAGATTGACTTTGCCCGCGCCTGTGCCTTCCAGCACCCGTTGAATCTGTGCCAGCAGTTGCTCGCCCCGTGCCTCATTGCAGTGGGTGGCCGATAAATACGGCACGAAAACTCTGGCGCCTTCGCTTCTGAGTGTCTGTTTCACATCGTGAAAGAGCTCGAACGGACCGATCCGGTCAAAGCCGAAAAGTCCATGGACCAGCAGAATTGGATAATGGGTGTTCGCATTCCGTTGCATCGCATTTACCTTTTTCAGGGAGTTAAGGAGGTGCCATGAGCCTCACTCTAAAACACTCGGATGGGCGCGCGATGTATGAAAAAACCGCTGTAAGTTGATGAAAACGGAATAGAAAGCGTACGAAAGCTCGGACGTGTGCGAAGCCTTGATCGGAATATCCAGACATCTTTTCAGCAAGTCCCGAGCTTCAATGATCAACGACCTACTTCACGCGTGTCCTTTTTCCTCTCCTGCAAAGACGATCTCCGGCATCGCAAATGGCTGGCATCGGGTTCAATAGGCTCCGTTGGTTGCCTTGACCCCAAGGTGACGCTGATTCCACGGATCGGAACCCTCAAATGACCTCTCACGAAGCAAGCATTTCCTTGCATTTATTACCGCCACCGTTGCTTGAGCCGGTGGAAAACGCGGTACTCGACCCCTTTCAAAAACGTGCCGTCGTCAGGATCAAGCCGTATCCGGGCATGGCCTGTGGCGACAAATTGCTTTTGAACTGGGAGGGCCTGGACGTCGAAGGGCTTGTATACAAGCATCAGATGACTCGGTTTGTCAGCGAAGAACAGGTTGGCTACGACGTGGTATTCGTCGTGCCGGCGGTGCACATCGCGGCACTCGACGGGGGAAGCCTGGAAGTTTTCCATACGTTGCAACGTGCCGGGCGCGCGGTGCCCGTGAACTCATCGCGTTTGCAGCTGGACGTGGGCGACGTCAATCCGGATTTGCTGCCACCGATTGCGGTCGATGCCGTTGGCGGGACGATCGACCCTGATCGCGTGCCCGAAGGCATTCTCGTCACGATCAGGCCCTATGCCCGGATGGCCGAAGGCGATCGAATCCTGTTGGCCTGGGCTGGTATTTCTGCGCAAGCGAGTTTCAACGATACGCTGAAGGTCGAGTCATTTGCCGTGGGCAGTGAGCTGTCCTTCTGGATCCACCCGGACTGTATCGCTCCCAATCTGGGGAGCAACGTGACGCTCAGCTATTGCGTCCAGCAAACAGGTCACGCCCCTCGATACTCTGAATCGGTTCAATTGCTGATCGGGCCGCTGTCGCGCCAGCCTCTTTTGCCACCGTTGGTGCTTGAGGCTGATGAGGGCAGGCTGGACCTGCAGGCTGCGATCGATGGCATTACCGTCGTGATCAATGACGCTCGGGTTGAAGAAGGCGAGTTGGTGTACCTGAAGTGCGATGGCGACTATTTCAATCATCGCGATGACCGCGAGATAACCAGGGAAATGGTCGGCGAGCCACTGGTGTTCATCGTGCCGTACAGATTCTGGCGGGAGCATCGGGACACGACGATCCGGATTGCCTACTCAGTTGAGCGACTTGACGATGTCAGTCAGCAGTCAGCCGTGATGACGGTACAGGTGCGCGCCTAGAGGTGCTGGTCACCAACCAGTCGGACGTGAAGACTGGTTGGTGAACGACGGGCCGGTTACGGTTTGGTGCGCTGCGCGCGCAGGCGTCGTGCTGCCTGTCGCAGCAGTTCTTCCGTCCCGTTCCACCCCAAACAGCCGTCGGTGATCGACACGCCATATTTCAACGACGCACTCAGTGGCTGGCAACCCTCGAACAAATGGCTTTCGATCATCATGCCGATCAGCGAGCGGTCACCTTGCAGGCGTTGTTCCAGTACGTCGTTGAACACCGCGGGCTGGCGCAGCGGGTCTTTGCTGCTGTTGGCGTGGCTGCAATCGACCATGATCCGTGCGGGGATTTTCAACCTGGTCAAGTCGTTGTGCACCTTGGCCACACTGGTGCGGTCGTAGTTCGGTCCATGATGGCCACCGCGCAAAACCAGATGCGTATCGGCGTTGCCCGGGGTCTGGATGATCGCGGGATGTCCCTGGCTGTCGACGCCGAAATGCCGGTGCGGATGGGCGGCCGAGCGCATGGCATCACTGGCCACGGCTACACCACCGTCAGTGCCGTTCTTGAAACCGACCGGCATGCTCAAACCGCTGGCCATCTCCCGATGGATTTGCGACTCAGTGGTGCGGGCGCCGATGGCGACCCAGCTGAGCAGGTCATCGAAGTAACCGGCTGCCATCGGTTGCAGCAGCTCAGTGGCCACCGGTAAACCCAGTTGGAGCATTTCGCGCATCAGTTCGCGGGACAAGGTCAGGCCGGCGGCCATGTCGTCGCTGCCATCGAGGTACGGATCGTACGCGAGGCCTTTCCAGCCGACTGTGGTGCGGGGTTTTTCAACGTAGGCGCGCATCACCAGCAGCATTTCATCGCTGACGTCGGCCGCCAGGCGGGCCAGGTTGCCAGCGTATTCGAGCGCCGATTGTGGGTCGTGAATCGAGCAGGGGCCAACTATGACCAGCAGGCGAGAGTCTTCGCCATTGAGAATCGCGCGAACCGCCTGGCGGTGGGCAGCGACTTGTTGGGTCAGGGCATTGGTAAGCGGCAATTGCTGTTTGAGCTGCAATGAGCTGGGCAGACGCAGGGTCATTGCCTCATTGGCCGGACTCAGGGTGGACAGTGGCAGAGCAGAGACGGACGAATTCATGTTCAGGCTTCCTGGGCGGGCGGCGGGTTCATTCCCGCGCACTCGGCCCTACTGGGGTGTTCGACAATTGGCCGGTTTGGCTACGTGTGTGTGCTTGCCACCTTTGGGTGACCGATCGGAGGCGGCAGGCTGTCCCGAGCGGAGGGTGGTAAATCGCCAGGCGGTAAAACTGTCGTAACGGTAATAAGTGGCGTAGTTCATGTTCTGGATCCTCTGAGTGTCTGGTATGTCGCAAAAATTAGTGGGGCTGAAAAAACAAAACCCCCGGTCGGGAGGCCGACCGGGGGTTGAGAATTCTCTGGTGGCGACCCGTTTGAAGTGGGCGCCGTGTGGGTATCAGGCGCGCCAGTGGCTAAACCAATACCCAAAATAAAAGTTGATCGGAGCGCAAACGTCGTTCACCCGGGCAGCCGCGACCGAGCGCAGGGCGCTGGCGGAGGAAAGCTGTGAAAGGGCGTTTGACATGGTCTGACTCCAATGGATGCACCGAGCTTACTAGAGGCTGGTGCGAGGATTCAATCAGAAAATGCTATTGCTCATCACTGGCGCTTTCTATCGGTTGAGCAGCCCTGAGGTTGTGACACACTTCGCGTTTGAGCCATAAAACCGCTTCGCCAGGATGAACCAGACGTCATGATCGAAACAACTCGCTGCCACATTGAAGAAGTGCACCGGCCGCCAAAGCAGTCACGGAGGTTCGATGAAGCTTGAATGGCAAACAGCCAACGAACGTGACCTCGAATATGCGCGCAACCTGACCTGCAGCAACCTGTTGCGCTATTACATTCAGCACAATCTGTTGTGGCAAGACGAAGCGTTCGATGTGGCTTGGGCGGGGCGTGACAACCGTTTGATCGTGAGTGACAACGTTCGGCTCGGGTATGTCAGCTTGAGTCGAGACGCCAGGGCTTTGTACATCCGCGAATTGCACATTGGCGAAGCATTTCGGGGGCAGGGGGCGGGATCCTGGGTGATCGACCAGGTTTTTGCTCTGGCGTGCGTGGAACGACGTCCGGCATTGCGCTTGACCGTGTTTGAAAACAATCCGGCACGGGCATTGTATGAAAGAAAAGGACTACAAGTGGTGGGTACGGATGACTGTTTCCTGAGGATGCAGCGAAACGTTCCGCGCCCGCATCGCTGAAACGCGTATGCCACAAGCCTTTCAAGATGTATTGAAACTTTTTATATGCTGCTTTCCGCTAGGTCTGCCACATGCTTTTTGCTAAGGTGTCGGCAACCCAATAAGACCATATCGCGAGGTGTCTGCTTGATTAGGGTGCTAGTAGTCGATGACCATGATCTCGTGCGTACAGGCATTACACGAATGCTGGCTGACATCGATGGCCTGCAAGTGGTCGGCCAGGCTGAATCAGGTGAAGAATCCCTGCTCAAGGCGCGCGAGCTCAAGCCCGATGTGGTGTTGATGGATGTCAAAATGCCTGGCATCGGCGGCCTCGAAGCCACTCGCAAACTGTTGCGCAGCCATCCGGACATCAAAGTCGTTGCAGTCACGGTGTGCGAGGAAGACCCGTTCCCGACACGGCTGTTACAAGCAGGTGCGGCAGGCTATCTGACCAAGGGCGCCGGTTTGCCGGAAATGGTTCAGGCCATCCGCCTGGTCTTCGCCGGTCAACGTTACATCAGCCCGCAAATCGCCCAGCAACTGGCGATCAAGTCGTTCCAGCCGACCAACGATTCACCGTTCGATGCCTTGTCCGAGCGGGAAATCCAGATCGCCTTGATGATCGTCGGGTGCCAGAAAGTACAAATCATTTCCGACAAGTTGTGCCTGTCGCCTAAAACCGTTAATACCTATCGTTACCGCATCTTCGAAAAGCTTTCGATCAGCAGTGATGTCGAGTTGACGCTGTTGGCGGTACGTCACGGCATGGTCGATGCCAGTCTCTGAGTAAAAATGACCGATTCCTTTGATCCAGGCGCCTTCCTGTCAACCGTGAGTGGGCGTCCGGGTGTGTATCGCATGTTCGACAGCGATGCACGCCTGCTCTACGTCGGCAAGGCCAAGAATCTTAAAAATCGCCTGTCGAGCTACTTTCGCAAAACCGGACTCGCGCCCAAGACCGCAGCCTTGGTAGCGCGAATCGCCCAGGTCGAAACGACCATCACCGCCAACGAAACCGAAGCCCTGTTGCTTGAGCAGACGCTGATCAAGGAATGGCGCCCGCCGTACAATATCCTGCTGCGCGACGACAAATCGTACCCTTACGTTTTTCTCTCGGACGGCCAGTTCCCGCGGTTGAGCATTCATCGGGGCGCGAAAAAAGCCAAGGGCAAGTATTTCGGCCCGTATCCCAGCGCAGGGGCCATTCGCGAAAGCCTCAGCCTGCTGCAAAAGGCGTTTTTCGTTCGCCAGTGCGAAGACAGCTACTACAAGAATCGCACCCGTCCTTGTTTGCAGTATCAGATCAAGCGCTGCAAGGCACCCTGTGTCGGGTTGGTGGAACCTGAGGTGTACGCCGAAGATGTGCGGCACTCGGTGATGTTTCTCGAAGGCCGCAGCAATGCGCTGGCCGATGAGTTGTCCGCCGGCATGGAAGAAGCGGCGATCAATCTCGAGTTCGAGCGCGCCGCCGAGTTGCGCGACCAGATCGCGCTGCTGCGACGGGTTCAGGATCAGCAGAGCATGGAAGGCGGAAGCGGTGACGTCGATGTGATCGCGGCGTTCGTCAATCCGGGGGGCGCCTGCGTCCACTTGATCAGTGTGCGTGGCGGGCGGGTACTGGGGAGCAAGAACTTCTTCCCGCAAGTCGGTATTGAAGAAGACGTGTCTGAGGTCATGGCGGCGTTTCTTGGCCAGTACTTCATCAGCAGTCCTGAGCGCGACTTGCCGAGCGAATTGATCGTCAACGTGGTTCATGAAGACTTCCCGACACTGATTGCAGCCATCGAAGAGCTTCGTGGTCGCGAGCTGACCATCAGTCACCGGGTGCGTGGCACGCGAGCGCGCTGGCAGCAATTGGCGGTGACGAATGCCGAACAGGCCCTGGGCGCACGTCTGGCCAATCGTCAGCACATTACGGCGCGCTTCGATGCGCTGGCCGACGTGCTGAAACTGGACGAGCCGCCGCAGCGCCTGGAGTGCTATGACATCAGCCATTCCAGCGGCGAAGCGACGGTGGCATCGTGTGTGGTATTCGGTCCTGAAGGGCCGATCAAGGCCGACTACCGTCGCTACAATATCGAAGGCGTCACCGCAGGCGATGACTACGCGGCGATGCATCAGGCACTCACGCGGCGCTTCAGCAAGCTGAAGGACGGGGAGGGCAAGCTGCCGGACATTCTGCTGGTCGATGGCGGCAAAGGGCAGTTGTCCATGGCGCGTGACGTGCTCAACGAACTGGCGGTGCCTGACCTGATCCTGCTGGGTGTCGCCAAAGGCGCAACGCGCAAGGCGGGTTTCGAAACGCTGTACCTCAACGATGCCGCCCACGAATTCACCTTGCGCGGTGACTCTCCTGCATTGCATTTGATCCAGCAGATACGTGACGAAGCCCACCGTTTCGCCATTACCGGGCACCGCGCCCGACGTGGCAAAACCCGCCGAACGTCTACGCTTGAAGGCGTCGCCGGAGTAGGGCCGACACGCCGTCGCGATTTATTGAAACATTTTGGTGGATTGCAGGAGCTGTCTCGTGCCAGCATCGAAGAGATCGCCAAAGCTCCCGGGATCAGTAAAAAGCTTGCAGAGTTGATTTATGCAAATCTGCACAGCGAGTAGAATGCCCCCTCACCTCGTAGCCAGTTGTGCCGATGAATATCCCTAATCTGATTACCGTTCTACGCGTCCTGCTCATACCGATCTTCATTTTGCTGTTTTATCTGCCTTACCACTGGAGTTACCTGGCGTCTGCCTCGGTCTTCGCATTTGCTGCCGCCACAGACTGGCTGGACGGGTATCTCGCTCGCCGGCTGGAGCAAAGCACGCCATTCGGGGCCTTTCTGGATCCCGTTGCGGACAAGCTGATGGTGGCCGTTGCGCTGGTGCTGCTGGTGCAGGAACACGGCAACCTGTGGCTCACGCTGCCGGCTGCGGTCATTATTGGTCGTGAGATCGTTGTCTCGGCCCTGCGGGAATGGATGGCCGAACTCGGCGCTCGTGCTCACGTAGCCGTGTCGAACCTGGGCAAATGGAAAACTGCCGCGCAAATGCTGGCGCTGGTGATTCTGCTGGCCAATCCGTCGGACTTCAGCTTCTGGGTTCTGTTGGGTTATGCCTTGCTGATGGTCTCTGCCGGCCTGACATTGTGGTCCATGGTCCAGTACCTGCGGGCTGCCTGGCCGCATCTGAAGACCGACGTTGAAAAGAAATAAAACTTTTTTGAATCAAGGGGTTGACGGGGCTTCTGGATTCTATAGAATGCGCCACACCAAGACGCGGGAATAGCTCAGTTGGTAGAGCACGACCTTGCCAAGGTCGGGGTCGCGAGTTCGAGTCTCGTTTCCCGCTCCAAGTTTGTACACATTTGATGTCGCGCTACTGACAGCAAATGTTTTGAGGCCGAGTAGCAAAATGGTTATGCAGCGGATTGCAAATCCGCCTACGCCGGTTCGATTCCGACCTCGGCCTCCACTAATAATCAACCCCGTAGATCGATGATCTACGGGGTTTTTTATTGTCTGCGAGAAAGCCGGTTATTGCCGACCTGCAGCAGTCGGTGATGTCGACTGCTGCAGGTTGTTTCCAATCCGCGGGTCACTCAATAAGGCCGCGCCGTGCACGCTTCGCCAATGATGTCGATGAAGTCATCATGTGAAACCGGTTTGCTGACGTGATAATTGAAGCCCGATTGCCTGGCTTTTTTCTGGTCATTGGCGGTGCCATAACCCGTCAGGGCAATGGCTGGTGTGTGTTTCAGATGAGCGATCTGGCGAATGGCCTGGATGAATTCGTGGCCATTCATGACCGGCATGCCAATGTCCGAAATAATCACGTCATAATTGCCATCCTTCGCCGCCTGAAGCGCCAATAACGGGTCGCTGAAGGCCTCCACATGCGCATCTTCCATCTCCAGCAACATTTGCAGGACTTCCATCACGTCCTGGGAGTCTTCTACCAGCATGATCTTTTGGCCAAGCAGGCGCCCTGACTCATTCGACACCTTGGGCTGGTCGTCAGTGTGCTGGTGAGACTGGCAAAGTGGCAGGCGGACGGTGAAGGTGCAGCCGCGTCCCATGCCTTCGGAGTGCACGCTCACCGAGCCGCCGTGGGCCTCAACCAGTTGTCGCACCAGCGAAAGACCGATGCCGAGGCCTTCGCGATGATGGGCGTTATGTTGGCTCTGCGCTTGGCTGAACAGGTCGAAAACCTTATGCAGGTTGCCCTGCTCAAGACCAACGCCGCTGTCGATCACGTCCAGTTGTGCCATGTTTTCGACGCGCTGGGCAATCAGCTCGACGCAACCATCCCTGGGCGTAAATTTCAGCG
Organism: Pseudomonas sp. Sample_22; assembly: GCF_004307635.1. NCBI lineage: Bacteria > Pseudomonadati > Pseudomonadota > Gammaproteobacteria > Pseudomonadales > Pseudomonadaceae > Pseudomonas > Pseudomonas sp. Sample_22. The sequence goes on along the minus strand of NZ_RCNY01000004.1, from coordinate 50,971 downwards.
CATTGTTCACCAGGTTCCAGATGATCTGTTCCAGGCGAGTAGGGTCGGCATCAATCACCAGCGGCGGTTCCGGTGGCTGCGGCACTTTCAGGGTAACGGTGCACGGATGCTGGTCGTTGATCACCACGGTGTGCACATCCTGCAGCATTCTTCCCAGGTCCACCGCCTGCCTTTTAAGCTTGAGTTTGCCAGTGCGCACCCGGGCGACGTCCAGCAGGTCATCGATGATGCGCGCCTGGCTGGAGACGGCGTCGCAGATCGTGTTGACCGCTTTCATGGCCGGGCCGGCGGTTTTGGTCATTGGCAGTCGACGCAGCAGTTCGGCGTTGAGCTGGATGAGGTTCAGCGGATGCTTGAGTTCGTGGGACATCACCGCGAAAAACTCATCCTTGAGATGGCTGTTCGTTTGGGTCTCAGCCAATTGCTGACTTTGCTCGTCGTGGATGCGTTTGTGGCCGGTCAGGTCGCGGGCGATTTTCACATACCCTTGTAGACTGTCACCCATGAGTAACGTGACTTCACCACTGCAATAGAAGCGGCTGCCATCCTTGCGCAGGTGCCAGCGCTCATCTTCGCCGCGCCCGTGCTCGCGCGCTGCACGCAGTTCCGATTCGGGGATTGCCTCGGCCCGGTCCTCGGGAGTGAAGATAAGGTCGTAAAAAGCACCAAGCACCTCGCTTTTCTTGTAGCCGAAAATCAGCTCGGCACCGGTGTTCCAGTCGGTGATCATCCCGTTGATATCCAGCAGGATGATCGCGAAATCGTGGGTGCTTTCAGCCACAAGACGCATGCGCTCTTCACCGAGGCGCAGTTCGTCTTCGGCGGCACGACGCTTGGTGATGTCGATGAAGGTCAGTACCGTACCGTCGATATGATCTTCACTGGAACGGTAGGGCAGCAGGCGCGCGATGTACCAGCGCTGGTCGTTGCTGCTGATCTCCCGCTCGATCATGTTTAGCGAGTCGAATACCGTCGCTGCATCTTCGGCCATCTCCGGATAGTCCAGCCGGTGGGTGATGTCCATCAGCGAGCGCCCGGTATCGACGGGCAACATGCTGAATATGTCCGTGGCCCGCGGTGTAAACCAGCGGATACGCATGTTGCGGTCGACAAACACCGTGGCAATGTCAGTCGAAGCAATCAGGTTGGTGAGGTAGTCGTTGATCTTGTCGGTTTCTTCTACTTTGGTCTTGAGTTCGTAGTTGACCGTCAGCAACTCTTCGTTGATCGACTGCAGCTCTTCCTTGCTGGTCTCCAGCTCTTCGGTGGCCGAACGCAGTTCTTCGTTGATGGCCTGCATTTCTTCGTTGGAGGCCTTGAGTTCCTCGCTGGACACTTCGGACTGTTCGATCGTCTCCTGCAAATGCAGCTTGGTGCGCTGCAGTTCGTGCTCAAGGTTGGTCAATACCTGGTTTTTCATCGGGTCGGCGGCGACATCGACCGGCTCATGCGGGTTGACCTCGCGCTCTTCGAAGATCACCAACACATACTCGTTTTCGGTTGCATCATCCTTGTAGGGATGCGCAGTCAGGTCGACCAGGAACTTGCGCTGTTCGCGTTCCATCCGGATTTTGCGCGAAGTGACCGCCACGCCGGTTTGTTGGGCCTGAAACAATGTGGTGCGAATTTCCAGGCGCAGGTCGGGGTGGGCCAGCGTCAGAAGGTTGCGCGATATTTCCCCGGCCACATAGCGCAGAAAACGCCCGGCGCCTTCACTCAGGTGCAGGATATTGGCGTTGGTATCGACAATGATGCTCGGTGGGGCGGCTTTTTCCAGCGCTCTGAGGTGGATGTCAGCGAAAGAAACCTTGCGCTTGACCACCGTTTCTACCGGACTGGTGGCAACGGTGGTCCGCGCGTAGCCACCACGGGGCATGGTCGGCGTGCGACGCGTATTGGTCGAGACACTCTTGGCGCGGAAAATGCGATTGCGCTTGTCCACGGGGGTGAACAGGTCCAGACAGCCGTCAGCAGATTCCGATGTGCCCAGAAACAGATAGCCGCCTGGTCGAAGGGCAAAATGAAACATCTGCATGATGTCTCGCTGAACCTCGCGATCGAGATAAATCAGCAGGTTCCTGCATACGATCAAGTCAATTTGCGAAAACGGCGGGTCGAGCAACAGGCTGTGCTTGGCGAACAGCACCTTTTCGCGGATTTCCTTGCGGACACGATAGTGTTGATTTTCATGGGTGAAATACTGGCGCATGCGCGCAGGGGGAACATCGGTGATGATCGCTTCGGGATAGACGCCATTGCGACCGAAAGCGATGGCCCGATCATCGATGTCGGTGGCGAAAACCTGCAGCTTGGCAGCGCTGGCCTCCAGTGTCATTTGCTCTGCCAGCAGAATCGCCAGGCTGTAGGCTTCTTCGCCGGTGGAACAACCGGCCGACCAGACACGAATTTCTTCTCGATGAGGCAGTTCGTCTTGCAGCGATTTCAGCAGGTTGGGCACAACGTCGCGTTCCAGTGCTTCAAATGCCTCGCGGTCGCGGAAAAAATTGGTCACGCCGATCAGCATGTCGCCCAGCAAGGCTTTGGTTTCTTCCGGGTGTGCTTGCAGGTATTCGTAGTACGAGGCCAGGTCTGGCTGTGCTGTGACTTGCAGGCGGCGTTCAATTCGACGCAGTACTGTTGCGCGTTTGTAGTGCTTGAAATCGTGGCCGGTTCCGGCACGCAATTGCAGCAATATGTCCTGCAGCATTTGCTCGGCGACAACGGCATCCCGTTCGGTAGGAGGAGCGATAATCCTGAAATCGGGGTCGTTGCTGGTGGGCAGGGTGATGGCCTGCGAGTTGCGCCATAGCTCCATGAGCTTTTGTGGCATCTCTACGACGGGCAGCACCAAATCGACCATTTGCGTGTCGATGGCGGCGCGGGGCATACCGTCGAACTCGGCATCTTCCGGCGCCTGGACCAATGTCACACCGCCTTGCTCCTTGATCCTCGAAAGGCCCACCGCACCGTCAGAACCCGTGCCCGAAAGCACCAGGCAAAAGGCGCGTTCCTTGTGCACGTCGGCCAAGTCCCGAAAAAACAGATCAATAGCGGTGTGCAGCCCGGGCTTGCGATCGGACGGCGTCACGCAAATGTAGCCATCGTTCATGGCCAGGCTGTGTGCCGGGGAAATGACGTAAACCGTGTTTTTTTCGATCGCGACGGTTTCAGTCACCTGCCGCACCGGCATTTTGGTGACCTCCTGAATGATCCGGTCGGCGATGCTTCGATGGTCAGGCGACAAATGAAGGATGACGACGAAGGCCATGCCATTGTTATGGGGCATGTGTTCGAAAAATGACTTGATCGCCTGCAAGCCGCCGGCAGACGCGCCGATACCAACCACGGGAAAGTCCAGGGAGCTGGGTGTCAGCTCTCCGCGCTGTGGAATACTGGGTGAGGGCTTCGTAGACGTCTTCATTAACAAACCTTAAATGCTGCAGCACAAATGCCGACACCAGGCCGAACGGATTTCATATCAGGACAAGGATAATGCGCTTGGAGGTGCATTGCGAAACCACAATAGCCCAACTCTGATAATAGATCAGCCTAGTCGAAGATTGCCTTTCTCGGTCATTCGCGACTGGCGTCCCAAGGGCGCGGTAGCCCGATATGCAGGGTTTTATCGACGATTCTCAGTTCTGAGGCGCTCTTTCAACGGCGACTTCCGTGAGTGCCATAGAGAAGCTTCGTAGACCCATGATTTACGGAGCTTTTTTATTTTCAGTGGCGGTACGATTTTGTCTGGAAAAACACTAATGCGTCCTTGCTTCACCGGGAAGGGATGTATATATTTCCACCCTCTGATTCACCGCGCTACCGCCCGAATGGCGAAACTGGTAGACGCATGGGACTTAAAATCCCCCGCTCGTAAGGGCGTGCCGGTTCGATTCCGGCTTCGGGCACCATGAATATCAAGGGCTTGCATGAGATTTCTCATGCAAGCCCTTATTTTTTGCTCTGCAAAACCTGATCAGCTCAATGGATTTGGTTTACTCAGCAATATTTGTCATTTGCCAACGATCCCGGCTTGCGTCGATCTGCCCCGCAAGGATTACCGCTGTTGATCAGCCGTCTTTCCAGCAAAATATTTTGCAACGCCTGGCGGTCTGTGGGGGCCAGTTGATGTTCTCGCTCCTTGAGCTCAAGCAGGATCGGGTTGGACCACTGGCGATAGGTTTGTTCGGCACTACGAATGGATGACATCGTTTCCTCCATGATAGGGCTTGCTCTGCTGAAGGCGTTGCAGTTCGATACGAAAGAGACGCTAGCCGAGTCTGCCTGTTGCCGCCAATGCTGTACGTCGGACTGAGGTTTCGCTGGTCCGGAACCCGCTCGGCCTGTTCAGCTATTTGGCTTTCCAGCTGCCACCGCCCGTCTCGCAATCGATCTTCGCTTGCGCCAGGTTTTCGGCGTTGTAGTAATACGTCGAGATCTGCGCGTTGGCGGGGATGTTCAGTGCTTTGCTGCTCTTGTCTTTGCTGGTCGACTGCGGATTGGCCAGCGATTCCGGGGTCAGTGTGCCCACGCATGTGGCTTTGTACTGATCGCCGCACTGAGCGACTTTTTTCTTGGTGCTGCTGAGCATTTCCCTGCTTTCGTTGCTGCACGACCAATCGATGGCGTCGACCGGCATGTTTTCGTATTCGTAACAGGTGTGGGATTCGATGACCGGAACGGAAGGGCTCTGTGAGCGGGTGATGACGTCACAGCCTTGGGCCATTGCCAGGGCAGGGCACAGACTGACGATCAGCAGCAGAAGTCGACTGTTCATGCGAATTTCCTCTCCGATAGCCCGCTTGATGCAGGGGTCTACAGGATTTGAAATGCAATCGGCTGGTGCGTTCAATCGGTGTTGATTGGAGGTGTTTGGCGGCTGATCCAATCGATTCAACCGCCAAACGGATGAGCTAAACGAAAGGTTGACCCGTAAATCCTCGGGGTAACCGTTGCAGGCCAACCATGGCGGTGAGTCGTTCTGTCCATGCCTGGCGCCAGTCGTTCACCGTGTGTACGGTTTTGGCCTTGCGTGCAGCGCGACGGGCTGCGTTGCGCTCGGATTTGCGTGCTTCCTTGTACGCTTCGGTGTTGCGACAACTTCTGCATTTGACCCGGTTGAGTTCTCGGGTCGAGGTGAGGTTGCTGCCCTTGTGACCGCAGGCCAGGTGCCCGCTGATTTTGAAGTGGGTAACCATCAAACGTCTCCTTCGCGACGTGTGATCGTTGGACCGCGTGTAAACATTGACGTTCGCCGCTTCGCTTGGGCAAAAAAATCCCGGCGAGTGGCCGGGTGGGCGTTGCACGAAAGAGTCAGGCAGGCACATGCCCGGTGACGAGGTTGTCGCCGATCATGTGTCCTGCATCAGGCTGTGTTGCGCATCGGATGTCCGGATCAACTCATCTGAACCGTGGCAGTGGCCGATCGACAGGCTTGAGCGAAGACAGCGTATTGCGGATCAGCGGCGTGTCCTTTTCGATGTCGTTCAGGCGATCACGAATTCTGAGGGCAGTCGGATGTCCGCCTTGATGGTCGACCCAATCGGCGATTTCCTTGCAAGCTGCGGCCAAGCGAACCTGGCGGGAATCGAGCAGAGTGAGCAGGGTGGTGATGGACTCTTTTTCGGACATGGGAAACACCTCCGTTGAAGACACCTGGCAGGGCAGTAAAAAGCCCGCGGGGAGCGAGCTTTCTACCGATGGGCGCTGGTCCTTCAGCTCTCTTCAGTATAGACCCGTAACAGGCCCGGCGAAGCTCATCAACCTTGCTGGGCCGTGATTTTTGATCGAGCGTTCAGCTGTCGGCAAACACGCCGCGCATCCTCTTCAAGATCGTAGCCGTCACCGATGAAACCGTTGGTGCGGCTATCGGCGATGCGGTACCAGACAGCGGAATCAGGTGGCGGGTGAGCGGTTTCTCCGGCCCGACGGCCGTGAATGATGATCTTGTTGCATCGCTTGACGACGAATATGTCTTCCATGGCTTCACCGCAGCTGATTCATGTACAGATCAACTATAGAAGTCATTTGTAATCGTGCAAAAAACAGGCAGGTCAATTCGTCGGTTCAGTAGCAAGTTTCTCCAACAGCATCGCCAGCCCGACTTCCTCGGCGCGCAGGCCCTTGCGCGTTCTCGGCCTTGGCAACTGGGCCAATGCGCCCAGTAAGAAACCGTCGAGCACACCGGGATGGATGTAGCACTTGCGACAGACTGCCGGGGTGTTGCCCAACTGTTTGGCGACGTTTTTTACCATCTCCACCATGTGCCGTTTGGCCTCGGATTCGGGTTGCCACTGCAACTTGCGCAATACCGCCAGTGCCAGCACGCTTCCGGCCCAGGTGCGGTAATCCTTGGCGGTGAAGTCGGCGCCGGTCAGGGTTTGCAGGTAAGCGTTGACGTCGGCGGAGGTGATGCTGTGTCGCTCGCCATTTTCATCGAGGTATTGAAAAAGGTTTTGCCCGGGGATTTCCTGGCACCGCTTGATGATCCGCGCCAGGCGACGGTCTTTCACGGTGATTTGATGTTCCACGCCACTCTTGCCGCGGAACTGGAACTGGATCGCACTGCCGTTGACCTCCACATGCCGGCTGCGCAAGGTGGTCAAACCGTAAGAACGGTTGTCCCGTGCGTATTGTGTATTGCCGACACGGATCAGCGTGGCATCGAGCAACGTGATGACGGTGGCCATGACTTTGTCGCGGCTGAAGCCGGGAGCGGCCAGTAAGGCTTCCAGTTGCTTGCGCAGTTTTGGCAATGCCTGGCCGAAATCTCTCAAACGCGAGTATTTGTCGGTGTCGCGCACCTCGCGCCAGCGCGGGTGATAGCGATATTGCTTGCGACCACGGGCGTCGCGCCCGGTGGCCTGCAAATGGCCGCGCGGGTCGGTGCAAATCCATACGTCGGTGTAGGCCGGTGGCACGGCGAGGGCATTGATGCGCCGGATTTCCTCCGGGTCGCTGATGCGTTGACCGGCCGGATCGAAGTAGCAGAATTTACCGCGCAGCTTCTTGCGGGTGATCCCGGGTTGAGTGTCATCGACGTAATGCAGGTCGGCAGGCAGCGCATCGGGCATGGCGATTGTCCTTGGCAGGTGAACATGGGCCGTTACAGCCATTGACCCCACGCCGATGCAGTCGTGCCGAGAAGTTATGCCAGCACGGCTACGGCCTTGATCTGTGCCCAGAGTTGCTGGCCCGGATGGATGTTCATCTGATCACGGGAGTACCGGGTGATCCGCGCCAGCAATGGCGTCCCCGCAGCGTCCAGCCGAATCAGTACATGGGCGGCATTGTCGGCATTCATTTCATTGACGACGGTGACCGGCAGGCGGTTGAGGATGCTGCTTTGCTCGACACCGTGCAGGCTGAGGCTGACATCCCGCGCCTGCACTTTGCAGCGCAATGCCTGGCCCGGGGTCATGGGCGTATGCGCTACGCGGATCGTCAGCGCCGAGTCGGGCAATTGCAGGGTCAGCAATTGGTAATCGGCGTCATAGCGGCTGACACGGCCTTCAATCATCACACCGGCGTCATTACCCATTGCCAGCGGCAAGTCCAGTCGCGCGAGCATCTGGCCGATAGGGCCGCTGGCCAATGCCTGGCCTTCGCTGAGCAATACGATGTGATCGGCCAGTTGCGCCACTTCATCCTGGGAGTGACTGACATACAGCACCGGAATGTCCAACTCATCGTGCAGCCGTTGCAGATAAGGCAGGATTTCGCTTTTGCGCTTGGCATCGAGCGCCGCCAGCGGTTCGTCCATCAGCAACAGTCTGGGGCTGGTGAGCAGGGCGCGGGCAATGCCCACACGTTGCCGTTCACCGCCCGACAGGTGTTGCGGATGACGATCCAGAAGGTGACCGATGCCCAACAGTTCAGTGGCATGAGCCATGTCGACCCGGCGCTGTTGTTTGGGGATGCGTTTAAGGCCGAATTCCAGGTTGGCCAACACGGACAGATGAGGGAACAGACTGGCTTCCTGAAACACGTAGCCCAGGGCGCGCTTGTGTGGCGCGACGAAGAGGTTGTTTGCGCTGTCCTGCCAGACTTCATCGTTGACCTGGACAAACCCCTGATCAGCCCGCTCCAGCCCTGCGATGCAGCGCAGGCACGTGGTCTTGCCCGAACCGGAATGGCCATAAAGCGCCGTAACGCCGCGGCCGGGCAGCTGCAAATCGAGATCAAGGGCAAATCCCGAGTAATTCAACTTCAGGCGCGTGTGAATCATCGGTCAGCTCCATCCCGCTTTGGTTTTACGGCTGGAGTACAGCACCAGCAAGACCGCAAAAGAGAACACCAGCATCGCCCCGGAGAGCCAATGGGCCTGGGCGTATTCCATGGCTTCGACGTGGTCATAGATCTGCACCGAAACCACGCGGGTCTTGTCGGGAATGTTGCCGCCGATCATCAGCACCACGCCAAACTCACCCACGGTATGGGCAAAGCCAAGGATCGCAGCGGTGATGAAGCCGGGGCGGGCCAGCGGCAGCGTTACGCTGAAGAAGGTGTCCCAGGGATTGGCGCGCAAAGTCGCCGCCACCTCCAGCGGTCGAGTGCCGATGGCGGAGAACGCGTTCTGCAAGGGCTGAACCACAAACGGCATCGAATACAGCACCGAGCCGATCACCAGCCCGGCGAAACTGAACGTCAGGGTGCCGAGCCCCAGTGACTGGGTGAACTGGCCGACAAACCCGTGGGGGCCGAGCGCGAGCAGCAGGTAAAAACCAATCACCGTGGGCGGCAGCACCAGGGGCAGGGCGACGATCGCCCCGACCGGGCCGCGCAACCAGGATTGGGTTCGCGACAGCCATAACGCCAACGGAGTGCCGATGATCAACAGGATGACGGTCGTCAGGGACGCCAGTTTCAGGGTCAGCCAGATGGCGGAAAAATCGGCACTCGTCAGGGTCATTTAGCGTTGGTAACCGTAGGACTTGATGACAGCCGCGGCTTTCGGCCCCTTGAGGTAGTCAACCAGTGCCTTGGCGGCCGGGTTGTCCTTGCCCTTGTTGAGGATGACCGCGTCTTGTTTGATCGGGTCGTGCAGTTCAGCCGGAACGATCCACGCCGAACCGTGGGTGACTTTGCCGTCTTTGTAGATCTGCGACAAGGCAACGAAGCCCAGTTCGGCGTTGCCGGTGGATACGAACTGGAAGGCCTGGGTGATGTTCTGGCCTTCGACGATCTTGTCCTTGACCTTGTCGGTCAGGCCCTGTTTGGCCAAAACCTGCGTGGCGGCGAGGCCATAAGGCGCAGCTTTGGGGTTGGCGATGGACAGGTGCTGATACGCGTTGTTTTTCAGCACATCACCCTGGGCATCGACATAACCGTCTTTGGCCGACCAAAGTGCCAGGGTACCGATGGCGTAGGTGAAGCGCGAGCCCTTGACCGTGTCACCTTCTTTCTCGAGTTTTTCCGGGGTGGTGTCGTCCGCCGAAAGGAACACTTCGAACGGTGCGCCGTTTTTGATCTGCGTATAGAACTGGCCTGTTGCACCGAACGAGGTCACCAGTGTGTGGCCGGTGTCTTTCTCGAAGTCCGCTGCAATCGCCTGAATAGGTGCGCTGAAGTTAGCAGCCACCGCGACCTGGACTTCATTCGCTTGGGCAACGCCAGCAGCGAATGCGGCGAGCAAAGTGGCCAGGCAAGCAGGGGCTAACCGTGGGGTACCAATGGTCATGAAGCGGCTCCGTTACAGGCGAATGATTCGAGGGTGACTCGCTATATACGCGAATATATAGCGAAACGCCTGCAAACGGAACGCCGTGGATAAGAACCCTGATCAGGCTAGCGGTGCAGCAGTTTTGCCAGGCCCTCTTCGGCCAAGCGCCGGGTCAATTCTGCGCTGGTCAATTCCACGCCCAAGGTGAACGCCTGCCCGGCCCAGAGATTGCTGAAGTCGGCTTCGCCTTTGGCGCGCAACGGCATCAGTGCACCGCCGGCCAAAGGAAAGGCCGGAGCCTTGGCATTCATTGGCCCAAGTTCGTGCATGACCCGGTTGAATATCCCTCGCGCCGCACGTCCGGTAAAAATGTTGGTCAGGGCCGTTTCGCTTTCCTTGGCGGTGCGCAAGGCCTTGTGATGGGAGGCACTGACCTTGGCTTCCGGTGTAAACAGATACGCCGTGCCCACTTGCACCGCTGAAGCTCCCAGCATGAAAGCCGCCGCAACACCTCGCGCATCGGCAATGCCACCCGCGGCGATCACCGGGACCTTCACGGCATCGACAACCTGCGGCACCAGGGCAAAAGTGCCCACCTGGCTGCTGAGGTCATCGCTGAGAAACATCCCGCGATGGCCACCGGCTTCGTAGCCCATGGCAATGATTGCGTCACAACCATGCTGTTCCAGCCAAACGGCTTCTTCGACAGTGGTGGCCGATGACAGCACTTTGGCTCCGGTAGCTTTTACGCGATCGAGCAGGGATTGTTCCGGCAGGCCAAAGTGAAAACTCACCACTTCAGGGCGGAACGCTTCGATCACTTCGCAGGCAGCGGCATCGAACGGCGCGCGATTGGATACGGGTGTCGGCGCATCGAAATCGACACCCAGCTCGCGGTAATAAGGTTGCAACAGGTTTTTCCAGTCTTGCGCGCGTTGCTCGTCGACGGGTGGCGGTTGATGGCAGAAAAAGTTGACGTTGATCGGACGCTGGCACTGTAGCCGGATGGTCTTCAATTCATCGCGCAACTGATCGACAGTCAGCATGGCTGCTGGCATTGAACCGAGGCCGCCGGCGTTGCTCGCGGCGATGACCATCGAAGAGTGGGTGGCACCGGCCATGGGCGCCTGAATGATCGGCAGTTCGATCCCGAGCAAGTCAAGAATGCGGGTGTCTGGCCATTGACTCATTTTGATGTCCTCCGACGTTCAGCCCGGGCAGGGCAGCAGAAAAGATTTGTAGCAGCAATGCTTGAGTCAAGGCTAGCGATGTTTGCTGATGGGAGCGCCGCAGGTCATGGCCAACCCCCTGTTTGGCTATTTGGCTTAAAGTCGAGTACGGGGATTTTTTGCGATGTGGTATCTAAATCACACCACAATGGGGTGATCTCACCAGGAGGCAGTCATGTTCCAAGGTATTTTGATCGACAAAGACGAAAGCGGTTACCGGGCCACACTGCAACAGATCAATGACGATCAACTGCCCGAGGGCGATGTAACGGTGCGCGTGGCGTACAGCACGTTGAACTTCAAGGACGGCCTTGCGATCACTGGCAGCAGCCCGGTGGTGCGAAAATTCCCCATGGTGCCCGGGATCGATCTGGCGGGAACCGTCGAAGTCAGTGGGCATCCGGACTACAAGGCCGGCGACAAAGTCCTGCTCAATGGCTGGGGTGTCGGTGAAGGGCATTGGGGCGGTCTGGCCCAGAAAGCCCGCTTGAATGGTGATTGGTTGATACCGCTGCCAGCGGCATTCACTGCTGCTCAGGCAATGGCCATCGGCACGGCGGGTTACACGGCGATGCTGTGCATCCTGGCGCTTGAGCACAACGGCGTAACGCCCGAGCAAGGTGAAATCCTGGTCACGGGTGCCAATGGCGGCGTCGGCAGCTTTGCCATCGCGCTACTGAGCCGCTTGGGTTATCGAGTGGTCGCGTCCACTGGGCGCACGTCCGAGCACGACTATCTAAAACAATTGGGCGCCAGTGAAATCATTGACCGCGCGACATTGTCGGAGCCGGGCAAGCCTCTGGCGAAGGAGCGTTGGGCGGGCGTGATCGACTCGGTCGGCAGCCACACCCTTGCCAATGCCTGCGCCAGCACCAAGGCCAATGGCACGGTGGCCGCATGCGGGCTGGCGCAAGGCATGGATTTCCCGGCATCGGTTGCGCCATTCATTTTGCGCGGCGTGACCCTGGCGGGTATCAACAGCGTGACGCAACCCAAGGCCAAGCGTGTGGAAGCCTGGCGCCGTCTGGCCCAGGATCTGGACTTCAATCTGTTGCCACTGATCAGCCACGAGATCGCATTGAGCGAAGCAATAGACGCGGCGCCGCGTTTATTGGCCGGACAGTTGCGCGGTCGGGTTGTCGTGGATGTGAATCGCTGAGGCGTTCGCCTGGAAAAGCTGTCGCAACCTGCGGCAGCGCCTGCACAGATCTACTGCGATTCGCGCTCCAACAACTGCCGTTTGCGCTCCACGCCCCAACGATATCCCGAAAGATTGCCATCGCTGCGCACCACGCGATGGCAAGGGATCGCCACTGCCAGGCTGTTAGCGCCACAGGCTTGCGCTACCGCGCGAACCGCTTTTGGCGCGCCGATGCACTGGGCAATCTCGGCGTAGCTGGCGGTGCTGCCGACTGGAATGTCCCGCAAGGCCTGCCAGACGCGCTCCTGAAATGCTGTGCCGCGCACGTCCAGCGGCAAGTCGAGGCCAAGCGCCGGCGTCTCGATGAAGCCGACAACCTGGGCAATCAGGCGCTCGAAGTCCTGGTCGGCGCCAATCAGATTGGCCCGGCGAAACTTGTCCTGCAGATCGCACACCAGCTGATGCGGATCATCGCCCAGCAGAATCGCGCAAACCCCGCGCTCGCTTTGCGCCACCAGAATCGCCCCAAGTGAACACTGACCGACGGCAAAGCGAATGTCGTTGTTGTGACCCGCTGCGCGGTACTCGGCGGGTTTCATGCCCAGAAGCTGATCGGCTGCCTCGTAGAAACGACTGTTGGAATTGAAGCCCGCGTCGTACAACGCCTCGGTCACAGAATTGCCATCCGCCAGGCGCTCGCGCACGCGGCGGGAGCGATGGGCAGCGGCGTAGCCTTTTGGGGTCAGGCCGGTGACGGCCTTGAAGACCCGGTGGAAGTGAAAGCTGCTCAGGCCGGCGACGTCTGCCAGTTCGCCGAGGGCCAGCAGCGTCTCGGCGTTTTCAATCTGTCGGCACGCAGCGGCCACGGTGGCGGCGTGCTGCGCGGCGATGTCGCTTTGATCCTTGGCAGCGCGTTTGCTTGGTCTGTAACCCGCTGCTTGAGCGAGCTCGGGGGTATCGAAGAATTCCACATTCTGCGGTTTTGGCAGGCGTGCCAGGCTGCTGGGATTGCAGTAGATGCCGGTGGTTTTCACCGCGTAGACAAACTGCCCGTCGGCTTGCGGGTCACGCGCTACCACCGCGGCCCAGCGAGGATCGTTTTCGGTGGAGATTTTTTTCGATTGGCTTGTCATGGTTGGATGTCCGTTGACCCGTTTCCTGCAGGTTAACCACGCGTCCGTGTCGTCACACTCCGCTGCTTGCGGTCAAATTCCAAGGCTTCAGCCCGCGGTACGAAAGGTGAAGTTGATCCGTTGTTCACCCAGGCGCGGATGATGTCCTGGCTTGATAGGCAGTACGCCGTGATAACGCAAGCGATCGACACCGCCCCACACCACGATGTCACCGTGCAGCAGCGGCACTCTTCGGCTCTTGTCGCTGCGTTCAAAACCGCCGAACAGGAACATGGCGGGCAAGCCCAGGGAAACCGAAACGATGGGCGCAGCGTAGGAGCTTTCGTTTTTGTCCTGATGCAAAGACATCTTCGACCCAGGAATATAACGATTAATCAGGCAGGAATCCGGGACGAATTCGGCAAACCCTGCTTCTCGCGCCGCCGCCTGCGCCAACTGAAAAAACACCTCAGGCATGGCGGGCCAGGGGTGCCCGGTCTGCGGATCGATTCGGCTATAGCGGTAACCGCTGCGGTCAGTGGTCCAGCCAAGCGTGCCGCAACTGCTCAGGGCAACTGACATGGTAAAGCCGCCAGGCGTGACCATCTGCCGGAACGGCGCTGCCGCCAGCACCGATTCCAGTGCGGGCAGCAACCGATCCAGCCAGGGCAAGGCAAAACCTCGCAGCACGCAGGACTGTTCGCCGATCTGTTCGCAGCGGGGCGCCTGTTGAGGCTCCGCGTCAGCGAACAAATCAAGAAGGGGTGGTTTCATGGCATTCATAACGCATCGTGAAAGATGATGTTACAACGCTTTACTGACACTGATTTCGCTGATGACGTCTTCGGTTTGGCCATGAATAGCATCCAGCGCCGCCTTGGCTTCTGCCTCGCTGCCATTTTCCAGTTGGGCAAACTCGAAACGACGTTCGCCGTTGAGCTTGTACTTGATGACGTATTTGGTCGTTTGAGCCACGGTCATACCTGTCTATGTGCGTAGTGAAGCGCCACTCAGCTCAATTTCGTGCTGGAGCGGCGGATGATCTTGATCGAATGGGTCAGGGTCGGTTTACGGGTCACGCTGATCGCCCGGCGGTTGACGGTGTCGATGGTGATGTTCCAGAAACCGGTGCTCGGCGCGGTGATGCGGGCCGGGAACGTATCGAACGCGCCGCCGTGGTAAGTGTGACGGCCGCCATTCTTGAAGCTGCGGAAGTTGGCGTCGTTCATCAAACGGATGTTGCACATCTGCGAACATTGAATGACGACGATGTCGTCTTCGTTGAGGTGCTCGCGTTGGTGAATGAATTTCATGGGCGCCTCCAGAAGGGCTTTTACTACAAAATCAAAACGATACAAGGCAATGCGCGCAGTTTATCAGCCCTGACACCTGAAAATCCGGCCGCCGGGCTGCGCTTTGGCAATTAAAAACAGTTATTTCACATTCGATGAGTGATAAATGCACCCGGCTTCGGAGAAAAACCGTATCGGTGCTGTCGGAGGGTCTTTATCGGAGATTTCGTATGAAGTGGGGTGCGTGGGTCCTGCCATTGGTCTTGGCAATGAGTGGTTGTGCAAGCGTCTCGGACATCAACGAAACGTTGCCCACCATGAGTGTGATTTCAGGCAAGAAACCTCATGAATACGCGCAATGCCTGGGCGAAAAGCTCGCCGACAGTCGCGGCGCCTTGCAAGTCGAATCGCAGAAAGACGGGGTGCGGGTAATCGTTCCGCAGAAGCTTTCATCAGGTCCGGCGGCCGTTTTCGATATCGAAGAACGTTCCGGTGGCAGCAGTATCAAGCTGCATGAACGTATTTCCAATGTGCCGTTACGCCCTTGGGATGTGCGCAATGCCGCCACAGCCTGCATTTCTGGCTGATAAACTGTCGACCCTACACATCGATGCCGCCAAAGCGACGCTTTGGCGGCATTTGTCATTTCTGGAGTCGGGCATGAAGCGAGAGCGGGTACGGGAGCGGCACGCAGAGGGGCATATCTGTGCCACCCATGTGATTCAGAATCCGGCCGATCCGGGGGAATGGATCGTGTTTTTCAAGAAAAGCGCCGGGCGCAGTTTTTTCCTGGTGGATGACAACGACGAAGTCGAGTCCTTCAGCAGTCTCGACGATCTGATCGAGACCGTGCGTGGCCTCGGGATCAAATTCGCCGAAATCCATATATAAGGCGGGCAAGCTGCCTTATTTGCAGACCACCACGACATTACGGTTCTTGTAGTTACCGACATCGACGCCCAGGGTTTTATCGCTCTCCGCTGGCGCCGGGCTGCCGTCAGTGCCAACGATGCGGTAACCGGTGCCGGCACAGGATGCATCGGCCTTTTCGTAACAGGTCGCCCAGGAGTTCGCTTCTCCTGAGCAATCAATCGCCAAGCCTTGCTCACCGTTATTCAGGTAGGTGGTTTCGGATGTTGCACAGCCACCGAGGGCCAATACCGCAATCAGCGGCAAAAATTTAGTCATGTCGTAGTCGTCGTCAGGAGGGGTAGGCAAATGCTGTGACAGCGCCAGTTGCAAAAGGTTATAGCCAAAGGCCACTTCTTCTACAAAAAGCACAAAAAAGCCCTGCGCAATGGCAGGGCTGCGGGCGTGTCAGGCCTCGATCAATTCTTGTCCTTGCCGCGGCGCTTGGGTTCCGGGTGTTCAAGTTCCAGCACCGATGCCACTTCGATTGCCAGGGCTTCGGTTGGGAAAGGCCCGGCAATATTCTCGCCGTTGACGCTGGCGACCCACCATTGGCCGTCTTTCGCCTTGTTGATCAAGAATCCGTTGACGCTTTTTGCTGCCGACATCTATCTGCCTCGTTGGCTGGTTCAATCGCGCCATGATAGCGCTAAACGCACCTGACGGGTGCCAATGGGTGTAGGGTGGTGCGTTTGTTGACAATTGATAACCGTGCAAGTCTGCCGGTCTCTGCTATCAATAAGAGGCGACGCAGCGATCTGCGCGGATCCGTGCGGAACTATCCGCTCGAATATTTCTCTATGTTGACATCGGTTAGCCAGCGCGGGGCATTGTAAGGTGCACGCCGCCTGATTAGACTGCGCCGAAACTCGTACACACAGCCCTTTCAAGGACTTATATGATCAAGAAATGCTTGTTCCCAGCAGCCGGTTACGGTACTCGCTTCCTGCCAGCGACTAAAGCCATGCCCAAAGAAATGCTGCCGGTGGTAAACAAGCCACTGATCCAGTACGGCGTCGAAGAAGCACTGGATGCCGGTTTGACCGAAATCTCCATCGTCACCGGTCGTGGCAAGCGCGCTCTTGAAGACCATTTCGACATCAGCTACGAGCTGGAAAACCAGATTAAGGGCACCGACAAGGAGAAATACCTGGTCGGCATCCGCAAGCTGCTCGACAACTGCTCGTTCTCCTACACCCGTCAGACCGAAATGAAAGGCCTGGGTCACGCGATCCTCACCGGTCGCCCACTGATCGGCGACGAACCTTTCGCGGTCGTGCTGGCGGACGACTTGTGCGTCAACCTTGAAGGCGACGGCGTACTGACCCAGATGGTCAAGCTATACAAGCAGTTCCGCTGCTCGATCGTGGCCATCCAGGAAGTCGATCCGCAAGAGACCAACAAGTACGGCGTCATCGCCGGCGAGATGATCCGCGACGACATCTACCGTGTGCACAGCATGGTCGAAAAACCAAAGCCTGAAGACGCGCCGTCGAACCTGGCCATCATCGGTCGCTACATCCTGACCCCGGACATCTTCGACCTGATCGAACAGACCGAGCCAGGCAAAGGCGGCGAAATCCAGATCACCGACGCCCTGATGAAGCAAGCCCAGAACGGCTGCGTAATGGCCTACAAGTTCAAAGGCAAGCGCTTCGACTGCGGCGGCGCCGAAGGCTACATCGACGCGACCAACTTCTGCTTCGAGAACTTCTACAAGACGGGTAAGGCTTACTAAAAGCTTTTGACCCGACTGTATTGAAAAGCCACCTTCGGGTGGCTTTTTCATTTTCCGCCCCAATAAC
The DNA here is from genome assembly GCF_004307635.1 of Pseudomonas sp. Sample_22. Classification (NCBI taxonomy): domain Bacteria; kingdom Pseudomonadati; phylum Pseudomonadota; class Gammaproteobacteria; order Pseudomonadales; family Pseudomonadaceae; genus Pseudomonas; species Pseudomonas sp. Sample_22. The sequence goes on along the minus strand of NZ_RCNY01000004.1, from coordinate 33,825 downwards.
GTTCGCAACGCTTGCCCAACACACGTCCGCAGGTATGCTGATCACCTGCCGAGGAGATAGACAATGGCCTACGATTTTGATCTTTATGTGATTGGCGCCGGTTCCGGCGGTGTGCGGGCTGCGCGGTTTGCGGCGGGTTTTGGGGCGAAGGTGGGCGTGGCCGAGAGCCGTTACCTGGGCGGCACTTGTGTGAACGTCGGCTGCGTGCCGAAAAAGCTGCTGGTTTATGGCGCGCACTTTGCCGAAGATTTTGAGCAGGCGTCGGGTTTTGGCTGGACGCTGGACGAAGCGCAGTTCGATTGGTCGACGCTGATCGCCAACAAGGACCGCGAGATCAATCGCCTCAATGGTATCTACCGCAACCTGCTGGTCAACAGTGGTGTGACGCTGCATGAAGGCCACGCGAAGATCGTCGATCCGCATCAGATCGAGGTCAATGGCGAGCGTTTCACCGCGAAGAATATCCTGATCGCCACTGGCGGCTGGCCGCAGATCCCGGACATTCCGGGGCATGAACACGCGATCAGTTCCAACCAGGCGTTTTTCCTCAAAGAACTGCCCCAGCGTGTGCTGGTGGTAGGCGGTGGTTACATTGCGGTCGAATTTGCCGGGATTTTCCATGGCCTCGGTGCGCAAACCACGCTGCTGTATCGCGGTGAACTGTTCCTGCGTGGCTTTGACGGTTCCGTGCGCAAGCATTTGCAGGAAGAGCTGACCAAGCGCGGCATGGACCTGCAGTTCAACGCCGACATCGAACGCATCGACAAGCAGGCTGATGGCAGCCTGAAAGTCACGCTCAAGGACGGTCGTCAGCTGGAAGCCGATTGCGTGTTTTACGCCACGGGTCGCCGGCCGATGCTGGACAATCTCGGATTGGAGAACACCGCGGTCAAGCTCGACAAGAAAGGCTTTGTCGAGGTGGATGAGCAGTATCAGACCTCCGAGCCGTCGATCCTGGCGCTGGGTGATGTGATTGGTCGGGTGCAACTGACACCTGTGGCGTTGGCCGAAGGCATGGCGGTGGCGCGCCGTTTGTTCAAGCCTGAGCAATATCGCCCAGTGGATTACAAGATGATCCCGACGGCGGTGTTCAGCTTGCCGAACATTGGCACCGTCGGCTTGACCGAAGAAGAGGCGCGCGACGCCGGGCATGACGTCGTGATCTACGAAAGCCGCTTCCGCCCAATGAAGCTGACTTTGACCGAATGCCAGGAGCGCACGCTGATGAAACTGGTGGTGGACGGCAAGTCCGACAAGGTGCTGGGTTGTCACATGGTCGGGCCAGACGCCGGTGAAATCGTTCAGGGCCTGGCGATTGCCTTGAAGGCAGGCGCTACCAAGCGCCACTTCGACGAAACCATCGGCGTGCACCCGACGGCCGCCGAAGAGTTCGTCACCATGCGTACGCCGGTCGCCGGTTAATCGTCTTTGGCTGCGTCTGCCGCCGCTGCTGCTGCAGCGGCCAGACGTACGCTTTCTTCCAGCGCTGCCTGGGTTTTCGTCAGTTCAATTTCCAGTGCTTTGTTGATGTGCGATTGCTCATCGATGTTCTGTTTTTGCGCCTGACTTTCCAACAGGGCAACGCGCAGGCGTTCCTGGAGGAGGGTGCGTTCGGCGTCGACACGGGTGGCCTGTTCCAGTAGCTGGTCCTGACGGTTATTGCTTTGCTTGAGTTGATCCTGCAACAGGCTCAGCTCACGCAACGTTCCGCGGTTCTCCGTGAGCAATCGTTCGTTGTCACGGTGCAACTGCGTGATTTCGTCCTGGCGCACCAGCGCATTTTGCTGCGCTTGGCGCAACTCCATCTGCAACTGTTGCACCTGACTTTCATGACGGCTGAGTTCCTGTTCGCGCTGCTCCTTGACGGCATTGCGGTAGTGCTCAAGAGCATCGCGGGCATGCAGGTGCTTTTCTTCCAGCGAGCGGATTTGCTCGTCTTTGTCTTGCAAGCGTAATTCGAAATCCGCCAGCGCCTGGTTCAATCCGGCGTTGCGGGTCTGTTCGGCCTGCAGCGTAGCCAGGGTTTCTTGCAGGGATTCGTGTTCTTGAGTCAGCGCCAGGCTCTGGATTTCATACTGCTCGTGGAGTTCGTTGTTGGTTTCCTGCGCTTCTGTCAGCTGGGCTTCAAGCGCTTTGCGCTGCTGCTCGAACTGCTCGCGGGCCTGATCAATCGGCTCTTGCGCCTGTTCTTTCAGGCGTTGCGCCAGTCGCGAAACCAAGGCCAGCAGTTCATCGTCGATCGGTTCGGCAGGTTCGGCTTCTACGCGCTGAGCGCCGTCGTCCAGTTCCTTGAGATAGCGATGAATGGTGGTTTTGGAGCCGGTATTGCCCATTTCGATCCGCACTGCATCGATGCTCGGGTTCTCACCGCGGGCAAGAATGGCCAAACGGGCCGCTTGCACGACCGCCTTATTTACACCGCCACGGGCCATGACTACTCCTACAATTTCGTAATGTGGTACGTACTACCTGAATACACATTGTACCATTCAATCATAGAAGTTAAATACAAAGCGTTATTGACACGGGATATACTGGTATTACCCCATGTGATACAGCAAAAGCCGTGAATTTTCCCGCTGAAACGGTACGTTTTCGAGATCTGCGCCATGACTGAACTGGACCGCTACCTGCAAGCCGCCACCCGCGACAACACCCGTCGCAGTTATCGCGCGGCAATCGAGCACTTCGAAGTCAGTTGGGGCGGGTTTCTGCCGGCCACCAGCGACAGCGTTGCGCGCTACCTGGTTGCCCATGCAGGCGTGTTGTCGATCAATACGCTCAAGTTGCGTTTGTCGGCGCTGGCGCAATGGCACAACAGCCAGGGTTTTGCCGATCCGACCAAGGCGCCCGTGGTGCGCAAGGTGTTCAAAGGGATTCGTGCGTTGCACCCCGCGCAAGAGAAACAGGCGCAGCCGTTGCAGCTTCAGCATCTGGAGCAAGTGATTGGCTGGCTCGAACAGGAGGCGGCAACCGCCAGGGCACAGGGCGATCGCCCCGGTTTGCTGCGGGCAAAGCGCGACAGCGCGCTGATTCTGCTGGGCTTCTGGCGTGGTTTTCGCAGCGACGAGTTGTGCCGCGTACAGATTGAACATGTACAGGCCATCGCCAACTCGGGCATCACGTTGTACCTGCCGCGCAGCAAGAGTGATCGGGAAAATCTCGGCAAGACTTACCAGACACCGGCGCTGCAACGCCTGTGTCCGGTGCAGGCCTACATCGACTGGATCACCGAAGCTGCGCTGGTGCGCGGGCCGGTTTTCCGTGGCATTGATCGCTGGGGGCATTTGAGTGAGGAGGGGCTTCACGCCAACAGCGTGATCCCATTGCTGCGACAAGCGCTGGAGCGCGCGGGGATTGCCGCCGAGCTCTACACCAGTCACTCGTTACGCCGCGGCTTTGCGTCCTGGGCGCATCAGGCCGGCTGGGATCTGAAATCGTTGATGAGTTACGTCGGCTGGAAGGACATGAAGTCGGCCATGCGCTATATCGAAGCCAGCCCGTTTCTCGGCATGGCGCGCCTGCCTGAAAAAGCGCTGGTTCCCTGAGCCAAGCGCAAGCGCGCCCTCACTGCAATTCCCCAGATACCGTTTTCTTCTATTAATACTGTTGGCTAATAGCCAAAGCCAATCAGCAGCATCAGGTTTGCCAATGAGCCAACCGTCCGTCGAGTGGGTAAAGTTCTCCCCATCAACTTCTTAACCCCTGACGGAGAGTCAACGATGCCTATCATCAACAGCCAAGTTAAACCATTCAAAGCTGACGCATTCAAAAACGGCGACTTCGTAAAAGTCTCGGACGCTGACCTGAAAGGCAAGTGGTCTGTAGTTTTCTTCTACCCAGCAGACTTCACCTTCGTTTGCCCAACCGAGCTGGAAGACCTGGCTGACAACTACGATGCCTTCCAGAAGCTGGGCGTCGAAATCTACAGCGTTTCCACCGACACCCATTTTGCCCACGCTGCCTGGCACAACACTTCGCCAGCCATTGGCAAAATCCAGTACACCATGATCGGCGACCCGACCCACGCGATCTCCCGCAACTTCGACGTGCTGATCGAAGAAGCTGGTCTGGCTGACCGTGGCACCTTCGTGATCAACCCTGAAGGCCAGATCAAAATCGTTGAACTGAACGACGGCGGTGTAGGCCGTGACGCCTCCGAGCTGCTGCGCAAGATCAAGGCTGCTCAGTACGTCGCTGCTCACCCAGGCCAGGTTTGCCCAGCCAAGTGGAAAGAAGGCGAGGCCACTCTGGCTCCGTCCCTGGACCTGGTCGGCAAGATCTAAGTCAGTGACGCGCTTCATCAGGGCGGACTTCCGCACCTTCTAAGCAAGCTGCACCGCCCACTAAAAACGCCCGGGCGAGATTCGCTCGGGCGTTTTTTTATGCACCAAATTCAAGGAAATCGCCCGTATGTTGGACACCAATCTTAAAGCCCAGTTGAAATCGTACCTGGAACGGGTCACCCAGCCGATCGAGATCGTTGCATCCCTCGACGACGGTGCGAAATCCCAGGAAATGCTTGAATTGCTGAAGGACGTTGCCAGTCTTTCCAGCCAGATTACTTTGCTCGACAACGGTGACGATGCACGCAAGCCATCGTTCTCGATCAATCGCCCGGGTGCCGACGTCAGCCTGCGCTTCGCCGGCATCCCCATGGGTCACGAATTCACGTCGCTGGTGTTGGCTCTGCTGCAGGTTGGCGGTCATCCGTCGAAGGCCAGCGCTGAAGTCATTGAACAGATCCGTTCGCTCAAAGGTGAGTTCAACTTCGAGACTTACTTCTCGCTGTCCTGCCAGAACTGCCCCGACGTAGTCCAGGCATTGAATCTGATGGCCGTACTCAACCCGAACATCCGCCACGTCGCTATCGACGGTGCGCTGTTCCAGGCTGAAGTCGATGAGCGTCAGATCATGGCGGTGCCGAGCATCTACCTCAATGGTGTGAACTTCGGCCAGGGCCGCATGGGCCTGGAGGAAATCCTCGCCAAGATCGACACCAGCGGCATCGAGCGTCAGGCTGAAAAGATCAGCGCCAAAGACGCGTTTGACGTGCTGGTGGTCGGCGGTGGCCCGGCCGGTGCCTCGGCAGCGATTTATGCCGCGCGTAAAGGCATTCGTACCGGTGTGGCGGCCGAACGTTTCGGTGGACAGGTGCTGGACACCATGGCCATCGAGAACTTCATCTCGGTGCAGGAAACCGAAGGGCCGAAACTGGCCGTAGCGCTGGAAGAACACGTTAAACAGTACGATGTGGACATCATGAACCTGCAGCGTGCCGACAAACTGGTGCCTGGCAAAGAGGGTGAGCTGCACGAAGTTCACTTCGCCAGCGGTGCGAAACTCAAAGCCAAGACCGTGATCCTGGCGACGGGTGCGCGGTGGCGTGAAATGAACGTCCCCGGCGAGCAGCAGTACCGCAACAAGGGCGTGGCGTACTGCCCGCATTGCGACGGTCCGCTGTTCAAAGGCAAGCGCGTTGCAGTGATTGGCGGCGGTAACTCCGGCGTCGAAGCGGCCATTGACCTGGCCGGTATCGTCTCCCACGTCACGCTGCTGGAGTTCGACGTACAACTGCGCGCCGATGCGGTACTGCAGCGCAAGTTGCACAGCCTGCCCAACGTCACCGTGATTACCAGTGCGCAAACCACTGAAGTGACTGGCGATGGACAGAAGGTCAACGGCTTGCGTTACAAGGATCGTCAGAGTGACGAACTGCGTACCGTTGAGCTGGAAGGGATCTTCGTGCAGATCGGCCTGTTGCCGAACACCGATTGGCTCAAGGGCACCATCGAGCTGTCGCCGCGCGGCGAGATCATCGTCGATGCCCGTGGTGAAACGTCAATCCCTGGCGTGTTTGCCGCCGGTGACGTAACGACCGTGCCTTACAAGCAGATCGTGATTGCGGTGGGCGAGGGCGCCAAGGCTTCCCTGAGCGCATTTGATCACTTGATCCGAACTTCAGCCCCGGCGTAAACCGGGACGCTGAAAATACAAAACCCCATGAGTGATCATGGGGTTTTTGTTTTTCTTTACATGATCGTTCCCACGCTCTGCGTGGGAATGCAGCCCAGGACGCTCCGCGTCCCCAAAAGCGTGACGCAGAGCGTCACAGGAGGCGTTACCACGCAGAGCGTGGGAACGATCAGTGGCAGCAAACTTTTTTACAGCGGTGCCGGCGGAATGATCTCGACCCAGTAAGTGATGAACGCCAGGCTCTTCATGCGGCCATCGGGTCGAACGCTTACATGATCGTTCCCACGCTCTGCGTGGGAATGCAGCCCAGGACGCTCCGCGTC
>NZ_RCNY01000004.1:0-27516 GCF_004307635.1 Pseudomonas sp. Sample_22 | reverse complement strand
TTACATGATCGTTCCCACGCTCTGCGTGGGAATGCAGCCCAGGACGCTCCGCGTCCCCAAAAGCGTGACGCAGAGCGTCACAGGAGGCGTTACCACGCAGAGCGTGGGAACGATCAGTGGCAGCAAACTTTTTTACAGCGGTGCCGGCTGAATGATCTCGACCCAGTAGGCATCCGGGTCCTTGATGAACGCCAGGCTCTTCATGCGGCCATCGGTCAAACGTTTCTGGAAATCGCAGCCCAGTGCTTCGAAACGCTCGCACGCGGCGACGATATCCGGTACCGAGATACAGATGTGGCCGAACCCGCGCGGATCAGTGTTGCCGTTGTGATAGGCAAAGTCCGGGTCGTTTTCGGTGCCGTGGTTGTGAGTCAGTTCGAGGATGCCAGGGATCGACTTCATCCACTCGGTGCGTGCAGCGGCGTCGGCAGGAATCTGCGCCTTATCGACCAGCGCGAGGAAGTACAGGCTGAATTCGGCTTCCGGGAAATCGCGTTTTTCTACCAGCGTGAAACCCAGGATGCGCGTGTAGAAGTCCAGGGACTTGGTGATGTCCTTGACCCGCAACATGGTGTGGTTGAACACGAATTTTTGCGTGGCGGTGTCAGGTTGTGCGGTAACACCGGGGAAGGTGTTCAGTTCTTGCAGGCTCATGGGCCCTCCGGAAATAAGTGGGGCTGACGATTGGCGACAATGATACGCAAGGGATGCGACATCACCAAACCCAAAGCGTCGGCTATTGCCTGACAGTCGGTCGAGGCTCAGACTTCACCGCTCATCCTGCGAGTGTTCATGGCAATGATTCGAATCGGCACATCGGTACTCATTTTGATTGGCATGTGGTGTGGGGTTGCCAGTGCGGATGCTGAAGCGCCGGTCATGCCCTGGCCCGCTGGTTGGCAGGTCGAAGCGATCGAGCAAGGGACGGCTGCGCCAGGCGTTTCTCGCCAGCGCGCGGTGAAAAACGATCACGGCGGGACGCCAGTCATGGTGATGGAGTTGACCATGACACGGGTGGAAAGCGGGCACCAAGTAAACCTGGAGGGCGTGTTGCTGGAGATGCGCAAGTCGGTGCAGAAAGACTTCTTTCAAAGCGGCTATCAAAGTGTTTGCAATCGCATACATCCGACAACGTTGAGCCGTTTATCGGCATTGGAATCTACCTGCACCATCACGCAAAACGGTCGTCATGTGCTTTCTCAAACTTTGGTAGCTGCCGTTGACGGCGATAAGGCCTATGTTCTTTCCTACGCGGGGCAGGCCGAGGCTTACAAAACAAGTCAGGATGAAATAGAGGCGGTGCGCAACGGCTTGAAACTTTAGCCAAAGACTTTAGTGGCTGCAGGCTTTGCGCAAGGATGAAGTACTTTAGATGCCCAATGGGATTAAGCCTAAAGTTAGTCGGCAAGTAGCGAGTTGATCGACGCACTTCGTTGCATTTAGATGGTATTCATGAAAAAGCCCTGCATTGGCAGGGCTTTTTTTACGGCGCAAATTTAGCCGCGCAGCCAGGAGTCAACGGTGGAAGCGCCGTATTGTTCCTTCCAGGCTTTCAGGCCGCGATGGTTGCCGCCCTTGGTTTCAATCAGCTCGCCGGTGTGCGGGTTCTGATAAACCTTGACCACGCGAGCGCGGCGGGTTTTAGGTGCGGCAGCCTGTTGCAGGCCGGACTTGCCCGGGTTCGGATCGAGGATGGCGATGATGTCGCGCAGGCTCTTGCCGTAGGTTTTCATCAGCCCCTGGAGCTTTTCTTCGAATTCGATTTCCTTCTTGAGCCCGGCATCGTTCTTCAGGGACTCAAGCTGCTTGAGCTGTTCTTGAAGGGCCTTTTCGGCTGCACGGAATTCAGCGAGTCTGGACAATATCTTTACTCCAATAGTGTGTTTGGCTGATACCAACCGCAAACAAAGCTATAAGCCAAGAGCCTTGAAGCGACTCGGTGATAAATGGCGCACCTGCGAAATTACCGCAGGCATGAAAAATTGTAGTAGTTAATTGGCCAAGAGTAAATCATGTCTTTTTCTTCATGTAACAAGAGTAGTCTTTTGAATCAAATTGTGTACCCGTTGACCGTCTCATCGCATAAGGCCAAGGGTTAATGACCACTTAATGCACTAATGAATTCCGCGCCAGGCAGCGGTCGGCCGAACAGATAGCCTTGCTGAAAGTTAACGTTATGAGCGGTCAGGTAATCACTTTGCTCTTGGGTTTCTACACCTTCTGCAACCATTGCAAGATCGAGCTTGCCCGCAAGTTGAATGATGGCGTCGAGAATATGGCTGGAGGGGGTGTCAATGCCGATCATTGCGACAAAGCTTTGGTCGATTTTCAGAAAGTCGACATTGAATTCGCGCAGGTAGCCCAGGCTGGAATGTCCGGTGCCAAAGTCATCGATGGCGATCATTACGCCAAGTTCGTGCAGCTGTTCGAACAGTTGGTGGGCGAGGGCGGTGGGTTCGATCAGTTCGCGCTCCGTCAACTCCAGCACCAGATGAATGGAACCGGGTGCGAAGGCTTTGAGGAACTCACGGCAATCCTCTATCAGGTCAAGATTCTGGCAATGGCTGGCCGTGATGTTGATTCCGATATGAAAGGGTTCGGTGAAGGTGCTGGATAGCGGGCCGAGCAACGTCGCGGTTTGCCTCATCAAAGAGCGAGTCATCGGCACGATCAGTCCCGAGTGTTCAGCGAAAGGAATGAACAGATCCGGGCGCACCAGCCCTTCTTGTGGATGATTCCAGCGCATCAGTACTTCGATGCCCGAGAGTTTCTTGCTGTCGCCATGCACGACCGCCTGAAAATAAGGCACGAACTCCGCGGCTTCCAGCGCCCGTTGCATTTCGTGGGTGGGTGACCTCGAGCGCTTTTGCAGTATGTGGCCGATCGCACCGGAAATGACCCCGAAAAAAATCAGCAGGCTGAACAACGGCGGGTATTCACTGGTCATGTAACGCCAGGTTTCACCTTCCGGAAAGCCTGCCGCGACGCTGAAATCATAGCGTGAGGATTTAAGTGTGCTTTGGGCGACCGGGAAGTCGGGCAGGGGGCCATGGTGAAACTGGCCATTGGCACTTAGCCAGTTGTTTCCTACTTGCAGCACCAGCAACGTCTGACGACCAATCAGGCGCAGCACGTTACTCAGATGGTAACCATCCAGCGTCGACAGCGCACCGCGTTTTCCGTCCTCAAGGCGATAGATCAGCAGGGCGGTATCGGGTGTGACCGGGTTACCCTTCATCAGTATCAATTGGCCGCCGGCAAAATCGCCCGTTGAAATTATTTCGTGATAGTCGCCAAACAGGGAGCTGCAATAAATAGTGTTATCCCACGTCAGGTTGGTCGAGCGTACGAAGGGCCGACGGGTTACTTGTTCGCGCAGGGCGAGTTTGACGTCTGCGCAACGTTGCCCGGCCAAGGGCAACAACTCGCGTGCCGCTTGAGCGGTGTTGTCGAGCATCAGTTCAAATTGTCGAATGGCCTCTTCGGCGGTTTCCTGCGCACTTTGCACAAGTGCACGTTCGGCCTGCATATAAAGGATGACCAGGCCGAGCACTACCGGAAGTAATCCACTGAACAAGGTGACTGCAACCTTGAGGCTGCGTTTGCGGCGTCTGACTTTTAATGGCATTCGCGAAACCTGTAGCGATGAAATGGAGCTCTCAAATGCTGGCAGGGCGAATCGCCTCCCAAAAAGAGTTCAGGTACGAGCCATGATAGTTCGCATGGCGCCATTATGCCGTTCGGCGGCAATAAAGTCGTTCGGCCAGTTTGAGCCGGCGCTGCCTGCGTCGGTCCAGCAACGCCAAGTCAACCTTGTTGGTGCAACAAACCGCTTGCACGCCGGTGAAAAAGGCGGATTTTATACAGAGGGCGGACAAACTCAGTTACGCTGTGTAGAATCAGGTTACGCATACAAGAATAATCGTCTTCTGGCAGCAGAAGCCTCGCCCGCACCAGCCTTGGGTCGACAATGAAGATATTTGGGTTTCAATTGATCTACGGTGATTTCCTCGCCCGCAGCGTGCGGGGTATCTCCTGCGCGCCACCCACCGGTCTCAGCATTGCTAGCAACTAACAGTGGTTAATTTCTAAAAGCATGATGAGGCGCCGACCATGGCAGATTTATACGAAAACCCGATGGGCCTGATGGGCTTTGAATTCATCGAGCTCGCATCGCCGACCCCGAACACCCTGGAGCCGATCTTCGAGATCATGGGCTTCACCAAGGTTGCGACCCACCGTTCCAAAGACGTGCACCTGTATCGCCAGGGCGCGATCAACCTGATTCTCAACAACGAACCCAACAGCGTTGCTTCGTACTTCGCGGCCGAACACGGCCCGTCGGTGTGCGGCATGGCGTTCCGCGTCAAGGATTCGCAAAAAGCCTACAAGCGTGCCCTGGAACTCGGCGCCCAGCCGATCCACATCGAAACCGGTCCGATGGAGCTGAACCTGCCGGCGATCAAAGGCATTGGCGGCGCGCCGCTGTACTTGATCGACCGTTTCGGTGAAGGCAGCTCGATCTACGACATCGACTTCGTGTTCCTCGAAGGTGTCGACCGTCATCCAGTGGGTGCCGGCCTGAAGATCATCGACCACCTGACCCACAACGTGTATCGCGGTCGCATGGCCTACTGGGCGAACTTCTATGAGAAGCTGTTCAACTTCCGCGAGATCCGTTACTTCGACATCAAGGGCGAATACACCGGCCTGACGTCCAAGGCCATGACCGCGCCGGACGGCATGATCCGCATCCCGCTGAACGAAGAGTCGTCCAAGGGTGCCGGGCAGATCGAAGAGTTCCTGATGCAGTTCAACGGCGAGGGCATCCAGCACGTTGCGTTCCTGTCCGATGACCTGATCAAGACCTGGGATCACCTGAAAAGCATCGGCATGCGCTTCATGACCGCGCCGCCAGATACTTACTACGAAATGCTCGAAGGCCGTCTGCCGAACCACGGCGAGCCGGTGGGCGAACTGCAAGCGCGGGGCATTCTGCTGGACGGCTCGTCCGAGTCGGGTGACAAGCGCCTGCTGTTGCAGATCTTCTCGGAAACCCTGATGGGGCCGGTGTTCTTCGAGTTCATCCAGCGCAAAGGTGATGACGGTTTCGGCGAAGGCAACTTCAAGGCGTTGTTCGAATCCATCGAACGTGACCAGGTTCGTCGTGGTGTGCTTTCCACTGACTAAACCATTGCGTCGATAAAACTGTGGGAGTGAGCCTGCTCGCGATTTCGGTTGTACATTCAACATCAATGTTGACTGACACACCGCCATCGCGAGCAGGCTCACTCCCACATTTGTTTTTTGGTGGTTTTAAGGTCTGCGCTGCCGGACCAGATGTTTGAACCCTTCAAACACCAACACCAGTACCGCCAGCCAGATCGGGATATACGTCAGCCATTCGGTCGGCTTGATGCTTTCCCCCAGCAACAACGCCACACCCAGCAATAGCACCGGTTCGACGTAACTCAACAAACCAAACAGGCTGAACGGCAGCAAGCGACTGGCGATTATATAAACCACCAGCGCCGAAGCACTGATCAGACCCAGCAGCGGGATCAGCCAGGTCAGCGCCGGGTGCTGATCGAACACACCGAAGCCTTGCTCGCCACCGTGCACGAACCACCAAGCGATCGGCAGCATCAAGGTCATGTCCAGCCAGAGTCCGCCCAGGTTGTCGGCATTCAGCCATTTGCGCAGCACGAAATACAGCGGGTAGCCGACGACCACCAGCAGCGTGGCCCAGGAAAAACCACCGACCTGATACAGCTCATTGATCACGCCAAGGCTGGCGAAAAACACCGCGACTTTTTGCAGGTACGACAGGCGTTCGCCGTAAGCGATGCGCCCGGTCAGCACCATGGCCAGCGGCAACAGGAAATAGCCCAGCGACACATCGAGGCTGTAGCCGTTGAGCGGCGCCCACATGAACAACCAGAGTTGCACGCCCAGCAGCGCCGACGACAGCAGCAAGCCGGCGATCAATTTCGGTTGCGCACCGAGGCGACGCAACAGGTCGAGCACACGCCGCCATTCGCCTGACACCAGCATGAACACAGTCATGCACGGCACGGTCAGCAGCATGCGCCAGCCGAAAATTTCCACGCCGCTCAAGGGCGTGAGCAGCGATGTGTAGTAATACATGACGGCAAACAGCACCGAGGCTGAAACCGATAAAGCGATACCTTTAGACAAACTGTCCTCGCGTGATTTTGAGTGATTGAACCGGGCGCAGAGGATACGTGGTTTTTGAGCCCAATACTGACCAACCAATCAATACTTGACCTGTGGGAGCTGGCTTGCCAGCGATGGCGGTTGCACATTCAAAGCCGAGGTTGACTGATAGACCGCTATCGCTGGCAAGCCAGCTCCCACAGGGTACATATGTTGTCAGGCAGTACGCGGTTTACGGCCCGACACAAAATGGCTGACATCATTGAACCCCGGCGTCGAGGCATGCCCTGGCGTTACCAGCGAATCGATGAACGCCTCATCTTCGGCCGTGATCTTCACCGCTTGCGCCTTAGTGTAGGCGTCCCATTGTGCTTCGGTGCGCGGGCCGACAATGGCGGAGGTGACGGCGCTGTTGTTCAACACCCAGGCGATGGCGAACTCGACGATGCCGACGCCGCGTTCCTCGGTGTACCGGTGGATCTGCTGGGCGATGCGCAGGGACTCGACACGCCATTCGGTTTCCAGGATGCGTTTGTCCTGGCGACCGGCGCGGCTGTTGGCGTCGGGTTGCGCATCCGGCGCGTATTTTCCACTGAGCACGCCGCGCGCCAAGGGGCTGTAAGGCACGACGCCGAGACCGTAGTTTTGCGCGGCGGTGATTTGTTCGGTTTCAGCCTGGCGGTTGACGATGTTGTACAGCGGCTGGCTGATCACCGGCCGGTCGATTCCCAGTTTGTCGGCGATGCGAATCACCTCGGCAATGCGCCAGCCGCGATAATTGGACAGGCCCCAATAGCGAATCTTGCCCTGGCGAATCAGGTCGCCGATGGCCGACACGGTCACCTCCAGCGGGGTGTTGTGGTCTTCGCGGTGCAGGTAATAGATATCGAGATAGTCGGTGCCCAGGCGCGTCAGGCTGGCGTCGATACCGTTGAAAATATGCTTGCGGCTCAAACCGCTGCGGTTCGGCAGGCCGTCTACCGGGCCGAATCCGACCTTGGTGGCCAACACCCATTCATGACGGTTACCCGCAATGGCTTCACCGACGATTTCTTCGGAGCGGCCATTGGTGTAGACGTCGGCGGTGTCGATGAAATTGATGCCCTGGTCCCAGGCCTTGTCGATGATTCGCAGGGAATCCTCGGTGCTGGTCTGTTCGCCGAACATCATGGTGCCCAGGGTCAGGGTGGACACTTGCAGGCCCGAATGACCCAGTGTGCGGTAGCTCATGAGGAAATCCTTTTGCCGGAGGGAAAGGCTCAATCAAATACCAGATCTGTGGCCGGTAGCAAACGCAAATCTCAGACACGCGCAGGCTAATTGTAGGAGCGAGCCTGCTCGCGATAGCGCAGTGTCAGTCAACAGAGATGTTGAATGTTAGAGCAAAATCGCGAGCAGGCTCGCTCCTGCAGGGGAGCTGTGGTGATCAGGCGCGCAAGGTGCGGGTCATACGCAACGCCAGCAGGCTACCGCAGACAATCACACCCGCCAGCAGGTACAGCGCCGCATCGGTGGAACCGGTGCTGTCCTTGACCCAACCCACCAGGTACGGGCTGAGGAAACCGGCCATTTGCCCCATGGAATTGATCAATGCCAAGCCACCGGCGGCAGCGCCGGCACTGAGCAGTGCCGTCGGCACCGGCCAGAACATCGGCAGGCCGGTGAGGGCGCCCATGGTGGCGATGGTCAGGCCGAGAATGGCGATGGCCGGGTTGGCGGCGAAGTTCACGGCGATCAGCAGACCGAGCGCGCCCATCAGCATCGGCACCACCAAATGCCAGCGTCGTTCTTTGCGCAGGTCTGCCGAGCGACCGACCATCAACATGAACACGGCGGCCAGCAGATACGGAATCGCGCTTAACCAACCAATCACCAGGTTATCGCTGAAACCGAGGTTCTTGATGATCGACGGCAGCCAGAAGTTGATCGCGTAGACGCCGCTCTGGATGCAGAAATAGATCAGGCCGAATGCCCAGATCGCCGGGTTCTTGAATACGGCCAGCAGCGAATCCGTCGTGGTTTTCGGTTTGTTGGCCAGGTCTTCGGCGTGGTCGGCTTCAAGCACCGAACGCTCGAACGGGGTCAGCCATTTGGCATTGGCATAACTGTCGCTGAGCAGGAAATACGCCAGCGCACCAAGGACTACGGTCGGAATGCCTTGCAGCAAAAACATCCACTGCCAGCCGGCCAAGCCGCCCTGGCCTGCGGCGAAGTGGTTGAGAATCCAGCCGGAAAAAGGACTGCCGAGCAGGCCCGACACCGGGATTGCCGACATGAACAGCGCCATGATGCGGCCACGGCGGAACGTCGGGAACCACTGCGAGAGATACAGCACCACGCCCGGGAAGAACCCGGCTTCGGCGGCACCGGTGAACAGGCGCAAGGTGTAGAACTCGGTCGGCGTGGTGACGAACAGCAGGCAGGTCGACAGCGTGCCCCAGGTGATCATCATCAACGCGATCCAGCGTCGTGGGCCGAATTTGGTCAATGCCAGGTTGCTCGGCACGCCGCACAGTACGTAGCCGATAAAGAAGATCCCGGCGCCGAGGCCGTACACGGTTTCACTGAATTTAAGTGCGTCGAGCATCTGCAACTTGGCGAAGCCCACGTTCACCCGGTCGAGGTAGTTGAACAGGTAGCAGATGAAAATGAAGGGGATCAAACGCAGGGTAATGCGTTTGTAGACGGCGTTTTTTTCGTCAACGATGGCCTGGGTTGCGGCGGCGCTCTGTGACATGGCGGCTCTCTCTTTATTATGATTTTTTGCGATGCAAAGGGTAACGTTGATCGCCCGCAGAGTCTCGACCACCCTCGGGGCTGCTGTCTTTGTGCCTGAGCACAGGGTTTGCAACCAAGGCCTGTGCGGGTGAACAACCGCCAGGCGCTCACGCTTTCAAGGATCACCGTTATGTTCGAACTCGATCACGACCTGGCGCAGGACATCGTCGACCGCGCGATGGCCATCCTGCCGTACAACGTCAACGTGATGGACAGTCAGGGGCTGATTCTCGGCAGCGGCGAACCGGAGCGGGTCAACACCCGCCACGAAGGCGCGCAACTGGTGTTGGCCAACGGCCGCGTGGTGGAGATCGACGCGCAAACCGCGATCCACCTCAAAGGTGTGCAGCCGGGCATCAATCTGCCGCTGATGCTCGACCAGCGCTTGATCGGCGTGCTGGGCATCACTGGCGAACCCGAGCAATTGCGCACCTACGCTGAACTGGTACGCATGACCGCCGAGATGCTGGTGGGCCAGCGCAACCAGCAGGCCGAGCAGCAATGGCGGCGCCAGCGATGTGATGACCTGTTGGCCTTGTTGCTCAGCGAGGCCGGAGACTCGCCGCGATTGATCGATGAGGCACAACAACTGGGGCTCAAACCGCAGATGACGCGGGTGCCGTATTTGTTCGAATTGGGCATGGAACACGGGCCGGGGCAAACCGCCGAGGCGCTCAGTGCCTGGCTGACCAGCCGGTATCCCGATAGCTGGTGCGTCAGTTCCTCGACGTCATCGTTGCTGTGGTGCCGACCGGCCAGCCAGTCCATCGAAAACGATCGGCTGCTGGAAAAGCTCGATGGCCTGGGCTGGAACATTCTGCGCGTCGCGGTGGGCGGGCAGGCCGACGGTCTGACGGGATTGCGCCGCTGCTATCGTCGTGTCGGCGACTTGCTGGCTTACGGGCGCGGCGTGTTGCCCGCTTGCCGCTTGCTCACGCTCAACCGCTATCGATTGCCAGTGATGCTTTGGCGGCATCGCAACGACGATGCGCTGGACGAGCTGCTCAACCCTTTGCGCAAGGTCATTGCCAAGGACAGCAACGGCCAGTTGCTCGCGACATTACGCAGTTGGTGCGAACACGACGGCCAGAGCCAGGCCTGCGCCGAAGCCTTGGGCATTCACCGCAACAGTTTGCGTTATCGGATGGAAAGAATTGCCGAGCTCAGCGGGGTTGATCCGTTGAAGCTGGACGGCATGCTGGCGTTGTACCTTGGCGTGCAGTTGCTCCCCCAGGAAACACCGTCGCCATTGTAGGAGCCGGCTTGCTGGCGATGGACGTCAACGATAACGCGTCCTGCCTGAATGCTCGCGGTGCCCGGGCGTTCATCGCCAGCAAGCCGTCTCCTACAGGGATTGAGGTTTATCCAGCGGTTTTGTGGAAATGAACAATAATCCCTCTGGCCGCTTGTGCAGCGGCCCGGCGTCATTGCGCCGGGCGGCTGGCAGCATGGGGGCAATGGAACTGGAGAATTCCCATGAAAATCGTGATCGCCCCTGATTCGTTCAAAGACAGCCTCAGCGCCCAAGGCGTGGCCGACGCCATTGCCCTCGGTTTGGCTGACGTCTGGCCAAATGCGCAGTTGATCAAATGCCCGATGGCCGACGGCGGTGAGGGGACGGTCGAGTCGGTGCTGGCGGCCTGCAACGGCGAGCTGCGCCGTACTCAGGTTCGCGGGCCATTGGGCGCGCCGGTTAACGCCGCATGGGGCTGGTTGCCCGAGAGCCACAGCGCAATCATCGAGATGGCCGAGGCCAGCGGTTTGCAGTTGGTGCCGCTGGCTCAGCGTGATGCCTGCATCAGCAGCACCTTCGGTACCGGCGAGTTGATTCGCGCAGCGCTGGATGCCGGGGCGCAACGGGTGATCCTGGCCATTGGCGGCAGTGCGACCAATGACGCCGGCGCCGGAGCCATGCAAGCGTTGGGTGTGAAACTGCTGGATGCTCAGGGCAAGTCGCTCGCACCGGGCGGTTTGGCGCTCGGGCAGTTGGCCCGCATTGACCTGAGCGAAGTCGACCGGCGATTGGCCAACGTGCGTTTCGACATCGCCGCCGACGTCAACAACCCACTGTGCGGCGCACACGGTGCCTCGGCGATTTTCGGTCCGCAAAAAGGTGCGTCGCCCGAGCAGGTCGAGCAACTGGATCAGGCATTGGGGCACTTTGCCGATCACTGCGCCAAGGTCTTGGAAAAGGACGTGCGCGACGAGCCAGGCAGCGGAGCAGCGGGCGGTTTGGGCTTTGCTGCCAAAGCCTTTCTGCATGCGCGTTTTCGCCCCGGGGTGGAAGTGGTGGCTGAGCTGGTGGGCCTGGCAGAAGCCGTGCGCGGCGCCGATCTGGTCATCACCGGCGAGGGCCGTTTCGACGCCCAGACCTTGCGTGGCAAAACCCCCTTTGGTGTTGCGCGGATCGCCAGACAGCAAGGGGTGCCGGTGATCGTGATCGCCGGCACCTTGGGTGATGGTTACGAGCAGATGTACGAGCACGGCGTCGATGCCGCATTTTCCTTGCCGTCGGGGCCGATGACTCTGGCGCAGGCTTGCGCCGAAGCTCCGCGATTGTTGCGTCAACGGGCAGGAGACATAGCGCGGGTTTGGCGGACAGCAGAGCTGAAGCTTTAGCCATCGAATGCCTGTCAATAAACGTCGAGTCTGTGGCAAAGAGGGCTTGCCGGAACCCACCACGCGCGCTCGGCGTAGCCGTCGCAGGCCGGGAAATGCGTGCTGGGCATCGACCTTTTCACCCTCTCATTAATGCCCTGTATACATCACCACCTGTCAACTCTGACAGTTTCGCTTTTTTTTCCACGAGCGCTTAATTCGCCCTGGGTCTGATTGGCCTGCTGCGTGACGGGACTCGCTTGGCTTGCCCCTAGCGCCCAAGCTTTTGACCGACCGAACGGCCGTAGCACTTCCTATGGCTAAAATGGCGTGACAGGAGAGGAAGAACATGGCGAGTACACAGAGTAAAAGCCAGCGAAAAAAGGCCAATGCCGACTATTTGAAACTACGCAGCGACTATCGCGCAAGGCTTGCCGAGAAACCGATCTTGTTGGACGGGGCTGATTTCGTTGATCCTGCTACAAAAAAGATCCTCCATGGTCCCAGACTGGCGGCGAACCAGAAACTGACGGTGAAAATCCCGCGGTGGACCGGTACCCCGCCCGAAGACTATTCGGATATCGTCACGCTGTTTTTGGACAAAGGCGACGGAGCAGGTTTTGTCGAAGCAGGTAACCACGAATTCAAAATCCATACGGGCGAAGCCGACTTTCGGGAAACCTTCCCCTTCGCTATGGATATCCCCCGCACATCTCTTCCGCTAGACGCGACCTGCCAGCTGAAATACGTGATCTATTACTACAACGGAGAGGATGAAGAAAGTGACCCTGTCGAGTTCCTTTGCGATCAGGTGAAACCTTACGACGGCATTGCGCCAATTGCGCTGACGCTTGCGACCCCCTTTCTCGACGATAACAATTTGCCGGCGGCAGGCAAGCTCGACGTCACTGTTCCTGCATCTACCGATTACCAGTGGAAAGATGGTGACGCCATCGCCATTTATCTGGTCGATGCTGCGAATATCCCAGAGAATCCGATCGGTCTTACTCCGGTTTACTTCGGGCTTTTGCCCGATCCGGGCGTGGCAGGTGCGACAGTGAGCATACCGGCGGCGGCAATTCGAGGTTTGGGTGACACCGATGGCGTCTTTATCTACGTATTGCGGGACCAGGCGCTCAACGACAGTGTGGTCTCGTATTGGACAAAAGTAAGCCTCACGTTCGGTCCGTTACCGACTCCACTGGATTCTCCCACCGTTCCACAGGCCGATCCCGGACCGCTGTTGGTTGAACACGCCCGAGACGGGGTGAGCGTCTGGATCAAACGACACACGGCTTACAAAGCCGGTGACACCGTCGAGCTCACATGGGGCAGCACTGTCGTGATGGGAGATTTTCCGATTCCTGTCAATGCTGATCCGGAGATTGAAATTCCGGTAACGCCGTCGCGAATCATGTTGGAGGAGTACGGGCAAAGCACCACCGGGGATATAGAAACCGCCATCAGCTACAAAGTATTTCGCAAAGGACGGCCGTTCGGCCCTGCCTCAAAGACCATCAAAGTCAACTTCGAGGTCGCCATACCATGGCTGCCCTGGCCGCCGGTCGAGGAATGGCCGGTTCCGTGGCATCCGAGTTTGTTGAAAGGCGTAGTGGAGAATCACGATAAGACCAGGACCAATCAGTTGAGCCGGGCTGACAAGAACGAGAAAGCTTTCTTCACGTTCACGTGGTATGCCCAAGCAGTTAACGGCCATGTTGTCGACTTCTATTGGAATGGTCTGCATGTCGTCGAGGCTCAGCTCACGTTTGACGATACGGCGGCCCCGGGCCCAGGGCATAAACCAGGCGATGACGTAACGGTTGAAATTCCGTGGCGATACATCAGTGAGGGGGGGAATGATCCGAAAGTCCCCGTCCAGTATCGGGTCAGCGCTACCGGGCTGGAAAATGACCTGCCTTCAGAGATTACCGAGGTCGACGTCAATGCGATTGCGGTTGAACTCCCACGTGCGGAATTCCCGTCAGTCACCGGCAACTTTCCGAACTGCGCATCGCTGGAAGCCAATGGCGACCTCAGGGTTGAAATACCTGACCTCAGCTCGCTGCTCAAGGTCGGCGACAAGATCCATGTCGTGTTCACACCCATGACGGGAGAGAGCGGTGCAGAAACACCGATCCCAGGTGCAGAGTTCGAAAAAGATTTCATCCTGGGAACGGATGGAGACATCACAGGTTTCGAATTCCCGGTCACACCCTACGCCACACATATCAAGCCGCTCTTCGATAAAACCGCGCCCAACAGAAGAGGGCGGATGAAAATCCAGTATTTCTTTAATGACGGCACCGAAGAAATCGGATCGATCCCGTACACCCGCATCACGGCATTCCATGACGGGGCTGGCGAGTGTCCCATCTCAAGGCCCTAGTGTTGTTTGCGGATAAGGACGCGGGCGTTTATGCCCGTGTTCTTACTAATACCGACAGTGCTGCGGCAGTTTTTTGATTGATGTTGCTTACAGTCATGCCGAGCGAAATCTCACAGAAAAAAGGATTAGTCCTACATCTTCTTGCGGGGGGAGTGCATAGGATCGCCGCCTTTGACCGTAGGCCAGGCGTCACAAGCCGCTGGGTGAAGCGGTCTGCAAGTAAATGTTAATGCCCAGGAGCTCTCAATGTCTGTCAGTCCGACCTTTGCAGTATCACCGCTCGCGCGCCTGCTCAAACTTGCCACTTTCACACCGCTGCTGCTGATCAGCCACACGAGTCTGGCGCAGACCCTTATTGATGGCAGGTCGGAAACCATCGGTGCCAACGGGCCGCTTGACAACTATCTGATACAAAACGCCGGCAGTCTGACTGCCAACGGTGCCAGAACCTCGCAGATTCGTGCCCAAACGGGGTCGAGTGTCCAGCTCAACGGCACTCAGGTCACGGCATTGGGGACCAGTAACGGCATCGATCTGTCCGCCAGTGAGGCGACTATCGCCAACAAGAGCACAGTGGTAAGCAGCAGCACGGGATTGCGCCTGGCACAAACCTCAAGCGGTGGATCGAAGGCGACAGTCAACGACAGCCAAATCATCGGTGGGAGCGTGGGGGCCAGTCTCAGTGCTCAAAGCCAGCTGACTCTCGAAGCCGGTTCCAAAGTCACCGGGAGCAATGCTGATGGTGTGGGTATCCGCAGTTTCGGCGGCCAGATTTCAGCTACGGACAGCACTATTGTCGGCGGACGCAACGGTATCAGCCTGCTTGCGGACCAAAACCTGTCAGCCGCTAACGCGCTGATCCTCAACAAATCTCACGTTGAAGGCGCGAGCGGTTCGGCGATCATCGTTGATGGCCAGACCCAGACCAACACCGAACGGGTCAATATCAAGGTCAACGACGGCTCTACATTGAAGGGTGGCAACGGTACGTTGCTGGAGGTAACCAAAGGCTCGTCGGTTAATTTCAACGTCGATAACAGCCATTTGATCGGCGATATCGTGGTGGAGGCCGGCAGCAGTGCCGATGTCGTGCTCGATCATTCCGCGACGCTGACCGGGCGCCTGGAAAACGTCCAGAATCTGGCGGTCAATAATGATGCCCGTTGGGTAATGGTCGGTGACGGTCAGGTGCAAAACCTGACGTTGAATGGCGGTGGCGTCCAGTTCGGCAATCCGGGTCAGTACTTCAAGCTGGCAGTGCAGACTTTGTCCGGCGAAGGCGGCACGTTCTACATGCACAAGGATTTCAATACGGGTCAGGTCGACACCCTCACCGTTACCGAAACGGCCAGCGGCAATCACTTGGTAGCGATCGACGCCAGCGGTACCGAGCCGGTGGGGGCGGGTTCGGTACCGGTGGTCCATATCGGCGGTGGCGATGCAACTTTTGCCTTGAAGGACGGCGCCGTAGACCTCGGGGCTTTTTCTTACGATCTGATCAAGCAAGGCAACAACGACTGGTACCTGAACACGGCAACACGCGTCGTCAGCCCTGGTACCCAATCGGTAATCGCGTTGTTCAACGCCGCGCCGACCGTTTGGTATGGCGAGCTCAGCACCTTGCGCAGCCGCATGGGCGAAGTGCGCATGGACAACGCAAAGGCCGGTGGCTGGATCCGCGCCTATGGCAACAAATTCGATGTCGACGCCAGCTCTGGCGTGGCTTACCGGCAAACCCAGCAAGGCCTGTCGTTCGGTGCCGATGCGCCGCTGCCGATGGGGGACGGGCAATGGCTGGTGGGTGTGCTTGCCGGTTACAGCCAATCCGACCTGGACATGAGCCGTGGTACGACTGGCGAAATCGACAGCTACTACCTGGGCGCCTATACCACTTGGCTGGATGAGCCGAGCGGCTACTACTTCGACGGCGTACTCAAGTACAACCGCTTGCAGAACGAGTCCGATGTTCATCTCAGCGACGGCACCAAGGCCAAAGGTAACTACGACACCCATGGTCTCGGTGCTTCCCTGGAGTTCGGTCGCCATATAAAGATGGGCGACAACTTTGTTGAACCCTACGCCCAACTGGCGGGTGTGATGTTTCAGGGCAGGAGCTATGACCTGGACAACGGTCTGTCCGCTGATGGTGACCGCTCGCATTCGCTGCTGGGCAAATTGGGTGTGACCTTGGGGCGCAACTTCAACCTGGGCGAGGGCAAGGTGGTGCAGCCGTACGTGCGAACCGCTTATGTGCATGAATTCGCCAATAACAACGACGTTGAAGTCAACGACAACCGCTTCAACAACGACCTTTCAGGTTCTCGTGGCGAAGTGGGCGCAGGCGTGGCGATGACATTGACCGACAAGGTGTCGTTGCATGCTGATTTCGATTACAGCAATGGTGACAAGATCGAACAGCCGTGGGGTGCGAACGTGGGAATGCGTTACACCTGGTAATCGTATGACGTGTTATCACCGGCCAGGGAAGGCGGGTACACCGCGAGTGCAACATTCTTTATAAAGCGCAAGGGAGGCAAGTCCCGAGTGATGGGCGGGTTCTTCTTTGCATGTGATCCAAGGAGACTTGTTCATGGTTACGTTAAACAGTACTCAGCGTTTTCTTGCACCACCGGCGCCCAAGCCTGAAGTGATCGGGTTGATTGAAGATGTGCTTGATGGTGAGCCCGGTTTGGTACCGGTAGCATTGACTGGCGATAACCTGAAGGTCTGGTTCACCATACCGCTTTACTCCGACCCGGATGTCGGTGAAGAGACGTATGAGTTGTTTGTGGATGATAAGACGGACGCGATTGCTACACGGAAATGGACCACGCCCATCGAGGATTCAGACCGGTACCTGGAATTGCCCAGAGACTGGATGCGCAACAATGATGGACAACACCGAATCTATTACACGACAAAGATTTACAACGATGCAGAGAACCGCTCGCTGGAGCTGGTGATTACGCTGGATACCCGCGCGCCTGATCTGCCGTCGGGGGATGACAGCAAGTTGATTTTCCCTCCCGAAGTTGCACCGCCTCCCATACAAATCACCGCCGCCTATCTCGCCGATCCGGCCAACGAAGATCGGGTACTGGCGACACTGCCCGATTACACCGAGAAAAAGGTCGGTGATGTCATTACCTGGTATTGGGAGCGCTCTCCCGGTGGACGGGAAATAGTAGACACGGTGACTCTCGCACGGGACGACCTGGGCAAGCCGGTGCAAGTGGCCTTCAAGGGCGATCTGCTTCGTCGGGCTAACGGGGAGTTTTACGCGTCCTATCGGGTGCGTGATAGAGCCGGTAACGAGACAGGCCTGTCCCAGGATATAGAATTGAGCGTCAACATCCGTCCACCCACCCCGCGCAAGTTTCCCACCGTCAAGCAGGCGGAAAGTGCTCCGAACGGCACGGGAGTATTGAACCCGTTCCGCGGGATAGCCGGGGTGACTGTGGTGGTAGAAGGCTCGGAGGTCGACCCGGGTGAAGAGGTGACCGTGGACTTCATCGGTCTGGGCGGCGAGGGCGGTATCGGCTCTGTCACGGGTGTAAAACCAGTCCCCCCCGGTGGGCTGGAGTTCGCCATTCCTGCGCCGTTTGTCGCGGCCAACATTCCCGTGGGTGGGGATGGACGCAAGGTTGAGGTTCGTTATTGGGCCGGCCGTGATGTTCAGCATTCAGCGGTTTATACGCTGTCTATCTCCGAGTTTACTGCAGAAGCATTTGGCGCAGTCATGTGCCCTGAGGCTCAGATCGGTTCACCGGCGACACTCTCCAAGAACACAGTAGCGCTGTCCGGTGCAAATATTGACATTGAGAAATGGGCTTATCATGAGGGCACCCAGAAGATCAATGTGTGGGCCATGGCTTCTGGCGTTCGAACAGATTTCCTCAAGGATGCGCCGACGCCGCTCAATGCCGACGGAAGGTTTCGCACGCCATTACCCAAAGCCTATGTAGCATCGCTACCCCTCAACAGCACGTTTACCCTGTATGCCAGTGTCAGCTTTGATCAGGGCCATAGTTATCGCCCCTTCAAATCGATGTCGATGAAGCTGGTCACGTAGCCGATCCTGTTTACGCGCTTCCCGGCAGGGCTGACCTCCCGGGAAGCGGGCTCATTTATAAGTAATGGTAAACGCCAGCGCACCCTCCGCTGAACCCGCCTCGACATTGCTGCTGGGGCCGGTCTGATAGTAACGGGCGTTGTACTCCAGCAGCATGCCGCCGGTGGCCGGGATGGCGCCTTGCACTACATCGGCCTCCAATGCGACAGGCGTCAGGGCATCACGCCCCAGTATTTGAATGCCGACACCTTTTGCGCTGGAACTGCCTCCCAGACTGAACAAACCCTTGCCAGCGTCAATTGTCCGGGAACCTGCCGTGGGCTCCAGGCGAATATGCGCATAGGTGACCGTGCCCCCAACCAGCGGGTCGGAAATACAGGAGTTCAACGCGATGGTGAAAGGTACTGCATCGGTAGTGTGACCTTCACCGGTAAATTCCAAAGTCGACCAGTCTCCCAGCTTGACCGGGTCAGCACTGACCGGGTTGGCCGACAGGCTGCACTCTGCCTGGGTGACGGAACCGCTCAAGGCCAGGCCGAAGGCATTGGGAATACCGGTGAACGAGGCATTGACCAATTCCCGTCCCGAATCCAGCTGTTGCATGCCGCGGCCGATTGTCCCGGTTTTGACCAGGGTGATAGCGCCGCGCAACACCGAGTGCTGCAAGACAAAAGGTGTACTGAAATCGATGTAGCCATCGAAGGGCACTGAGCTGTCGGGGCCACTGAGTTTCCAGAATCCGTTGGTGAGGCCATCGTACGGAGTGCCGAATTTGATCAGGGCGCCGACTCCGGCGATGTTGGTCTGCAGCAAGGTGCCGTTAGTGTCCATGCCAAGGATTCTGGGGCTTGGCCCAGGCACCGGTGCGGTAGTGGCCGCGGCATTGAACGTCAGTCGAGTGCCGTCAGTCACGCAGTGGATGGACAGCCCTTTGCCACTTTCAATGAATGCCTGGTCTATCGGGCCTATCGGGTCGCCGATCTTGGCGTCTCTGGGCACGAAGAGTGCGCCCACATTGGCCACATAATTTATCGGTCCCGTACCACTGCCCCAATAACAGGTATTGGTGGCGGCGTACGTGACATCAACCGGCATCAGCCCACTGATGGCGAGCGCGAGTAGAGCGCCTGGAAAAAATCTGGTCGACATGCTGTGTTCTATCCTGGCAAAAAAACCACTCGAGGCACCGCGAGGTGCGTCGAGCAGGGGTAAACGAAGCCTTGAGTCAGCGACAAATCAGGTCTTGAACCCGATAGCCTTGCTCCATGGGCATGCTCTGGACATCGAACCGCAGCTGGCACTGCTCGGTAGCGGCATTGCCCCAGCGCACATTCAAGGTTTGCGGGCCATCGACAGTGCCCAGCAGTACCTGGCCGGCCTGGCCGACAATCCCGAGTACGTCGTCGTTGGTATTGCTGACCTGAGCGCCAAAGGGCAAAGGAGCGCCCTGGCTGTCGCGGGTGGTCAACACCAGCCGTTGTACCGTGCGCGCGGGGAATGATGCTTTGACCACAGCACCGCGACGCGGCACGACCTGAGTCACGCCATTGTCGATCTCCACATTCGGATCGAGCTGGTCGGTATCGAGGATCACCCGGTTGACCCGGTAGGGCTGTAGATAGGGGATCAAGGCATAACCGCGGTCGTTGGTCCTGGCGCTGGAGGCATTCAGCAAGCCGACGCCCGGGATGTCTGGAACATGGGCCAGGCCACTGGTCTCGCCCAGATAAGGCCCGAACTCAAAGCCGTCGCCGTGGAGCAGCATCGCCCCGCTGGCGTTGAGCGAAAGATTGTTGTAAGCGCTGCCTTGAGCGATACCCGCACCGAGACTGGCAAACGGTGTCTGATAGCCCAGCGCCAGTTCAGCGGTTTGCTGGTGGTTTTCATTGTTGGACAAGGAGGCCCGATAGTTGAGCCGATCGCCATCGGCACGGTCAGAAAAAGAGGCGCGTTGATTGAACCGGCCAGCACTTTCCCGCAAGTCGAACGTGGCGGTGGTAGAGCGGCCGAAATCCAGCGGCAACGAGACACTCAAGCCGAACTGACGGTCATTGGTCTGTTTGTCGTTGAGCGACTGTGATGCGTAGAGGCTGTAGCTGACCGAGTTGTGGCGGGTATTGAGATTGAACTGGAACTGACGCTGCTGATAGTCGGATCGCCAGAAGTCCTCCTGCGATAACGTCAGGCTCAGCGAGCTGTTGGTCCCGATGTCCTGAAACACTGACGCTTCCAGCAGGCTGCGCCGACTGCCGCGATAGCCCTCATCGGCGCTGCGCTCGCGTACTGCTTCGCTAAAATCGCGATAACCTTCGGTGGAGTAGCGATAGCCGGCGAAACGCAGGTTGGTACGGGTCTCGAACGTCTTGCCGTATTTGATCGCGTAGCTCATGCCCTGAACGTTGCGACGGCTGTCCTGGGAATCGATGTCGGCAGCGGAGCGTGTGACATCGAACGACAGTGCGCCGATCGAACCGAGGTTTTTACCGATGCCAAGCGTGCCGGCGTGATAGAAATCATTGGCCATCAGCCCGCCGTAGAGCGTCGAGTTCCATCCAACACCGGTTGCCAGGGTCCCTTGCCAAAGCATCGCGTCGTCCGCGGAAAAAGACGGTGCGTTGTAGCGACCCAAACTGCTGCTGTAGCGCCAGACGCCTTCGCGCAGCAGGTTGTTGAGTGTTGCATAGGGTTGAGTGAAACGTCGCACCTGGCCATCGGCTTCGGTCAGGATTATTTCCAGCTCTCCACTGCCGCCGGCGGTTGTCAGGTCGTTGATCTCGTAGGGGCCGGCACTGACATAGGTGGAATAGATCGGGTAACCATTCTGGCGTATCTCGAGCCTGGCCCGGGTCTGCGCCACACCGCGAACGATCGGCGCATAGTTTTGCTGTGAATCTGGCAACATGCTCGGGTCCGACGCAATCTGCACACCTTTGATCGGAATGCTCCTGAATACATCGCCCGGGGTGTAGGTTTCGCCCAGGGTCAGCCGCGAATGCGTGCCGGGGAGGTCGCGTTGAACATAGGTGTAGGCGCGCGACCATGTGCGCTCGCCCTGAGCGTCGCTGCGAAAGGAGTTATTGCTGCGCAGGCGCCATGCACCCAGATTCAAGCCACTGTTCAAGTACAGATCCTGGTTGCTGTTTTGGCCGGTCTGGTAGTTGCGACCTTGCTGGGCTGATAATTGATAGTTCACGAACGCTGAATTGATACCGTAATCCCACAATTGCGGATCGACATAGCCGGCCACATCGCGACGCATGGCAATCTGCGGGATGGAGATCGACAGTGCGAGTTGGCCGCCATCCAGTTCGGTCAGCGCTCCGGGAATCAGCCGCTGCAGGTCGACGCAAGAACCCAGCGTGGCCGCTGGCTCAGCCAGGCTGTCGAGCTTTACGCCGATGTCGTTGAGCAGTTGCTGCGACAAACAGGGAACCAGCCCATTGCCTTGGGCATTGGCGGTGAACTCGATTTCCCGGCGGTCGAAAAAGCTTCGGTTGATGTCGATACTCACCAGGTAACGCCCGGGCGCCAGATCCTGATTGTTGGAGAGTGCTTTCAAGGCCAGCGCGCCGGCATCGCTGGCATGGCTGTCCAATTGACGCATGAAGGTTGACTGAAATTCCACCTGGGTGGCGCCAAGAGCCGTCTCGGTTTCCAGCATTACAATGCTGGCGCCGGTAAATACACCAAAATGAAACAAGCGCTGCGCGGGAGTTGAACTCCAGTGCGGGAAGAAAGGCATGGTGATAGTCCGCGCAATGTTAAAGGTCAAGGGTGACGGGCACGGTCATGGGAGGCGTAAAACCGCCGTAGTCGGAGATCACGGAAAAGCTCACCTGCATTCCCGGGCTCGGCTTCAAACCGTCCAGTTCAAAGGTCTGAGCGTCCAGAGGGAGTGCCATGGGGGTGTTTTTCAGATTGACTTTCTGCCCGTTAGCACTCAGTTCAATACGCACGAAAGACACGTGAAAGGGCGTGGGATTGGTCACCACCAGACGGTTTTTGCCCTCGACCTTTTTTATTGACCAACTCAAGTCTTTCAAGGAGTCCAACGCACTGCTCTTGAGTTCGACGGGGCGGTAGAACAACTTGATGCGCGTGCGCAAGGCGATATTCAACTGGTTGCCTTGACCGGCCTCTACTTGCGGTATTTCCTGGACGTTGAAATAAAACAGCGACTCGCGATCTTTGGGTAGCGTGTTGGGCAAACCATTGATCTGCACCTGTTGTTCTTTACCGGCATTCAAGCGAAACAGCGGTGGTGAGGCGATAAATGGCACAGCGGTAGTTTGGTCGTCGGCAGCCGTATTGACCCAGGTCTGGACCGCGAAGGGTTTGTCGCTGGGGTTGAGAATGCTCAGTGAAACATTGCGTTTATCGCTGTCGAACACCACCCGGGTACTGCTTACTGTCAAAGCGCCATAACTGTTGGGAAGCCAAAGCGTCGTGGCCCCCAGCAACAAACAGGCAAGCGCGCCCGCCCTGAAAGGAACAGGGGGTTTAATAAAGCCAAACATAGTGAATCCCTGAATCGAAGAACTGGCCTGGAACAACGGGCGATGAGGCCCGTTGTTTGAATGAGGGAACGGAAAGTTAGTTGATATCGACGCGGAAGTTGACATCCGCATCGGCAGGGCCGGCAGTGACATTTGCGGCCGTTGCAATATACAACGCTGTGAAGTACATCAACGTTGGTTCAAGTTCGTTCAGTGGATAGATCGCCGATTGGGTACCATGTTTAACCAGCGTATTGGTATTGTCCTTGATGGCCACGGCCACGCCCGTCGCGGCGCCGGCGACAGGTTTGATTCCATAGTGATCACCGCCACCGCCTTGAACCGAAGTAAAGGTAACGGTTGCGTCAAGCTTGCCCGGGGTCAGCGAGCAGCTGCTGCTTGGGGTTATGCGCATTTGAAAGCCGCGACCGCCACCTTCAGTGCCAATTCCCTTGAAGTCTCCCGCATCCACCGCCCCCAATGGGACCAGATTGCCCACCGCACCACTTTCCGGGTTGACGATTTCAATCGGACAGGTCGCGCTGGTAATTTTGCCGGAAAAGTTGATCGTGCCAGTAGTGGCGAACGCCGAAGTGGCCGCCAGGCTCAAGGCAAGGCCAAGCGGGAGTGCGAATAAAGAGGTCTTCATGTAACGAAATCCTTTGATTAAGTGGTTCCAGCGGATGTTGAACGAGACAGTGCCGGAAGTACTCACGGTTGATGTGAGTGAGGGGAGGTAGTTGTGTTGTCTCAGCGGCGGGAGTTTAAAGAGGGAAGTGGAGCGGGGATATGAGAGAACTCTCAGTTTGTTTCTAGGCAACTGTATAAATTGGCCCTGAGAGCAGTTGTATTTGTAATGACTGCAAGGTTCGGGCCATGGAGTGTCAGTTCATAGAAAAAGGCTCCAGCCTATATAAGGGTGGAGCCTCTGATTGGTGATATTAATTGGTGATATTTTTTAGTGTTCTAATTTTTGCAGCTATTTCACTGACGTTTTGCGCCGGCAGAGTAGGGATTGAAGAAAACCCTTTTTTACCTGCAGATGGCTGCCATCCCCCACGCCTGTCAGGTTCGACTGGTCCTCCTAAGTCTCTTTGTGTGGATGTCCCGGCAGAGGATTGGTCTTGCACTGACGGAGACACATTAGGTTTTGGCTTAGGATTAGGACTAGGATTAGGATTAGGATTAGGCAAAGGCTTAGGCAAAGGCTTAATAGCAAGAGCATTTGTTGTGGTTTGGGGATTCCCAGAAGGTCCAGTACTTGCACGAGGAAATCTAGCTACGCTTGGTATAAATTCATCAGGTAGTGGAGGTGGAGTAGGAATCGGAGTCGGAGTCGGAACGCCTCTATAGGGGCCACGCGGAAGATGGCTCAGTTTTTTAGTCATCATCTTTTCCAGGGGGTCTATTTTACCAAGTGCAGAGTAAAAGCCAAATCCTGCAAATGCAACATCCAGGCCACCAGAGATCAGGGAGCTCGTCGCGTGGCTCTCGCGGTCTGTCAACTTTGTTGCGGTCGTGGCTTGGATGCCTTCATATATGCCATAGGCGCCGCCACCTATACCAATCCCTGTAAAAACGACGGTACCCGCGATGGCCGCCGCGCCAACCGGTGGAGCAATCAGCACTGCCGCGATGGTAAGCACTATACCCAAGGCCGACAGAATCGCGCCCCCGATACCCGTCCAGTTAACCCCCCGATTGGCATGCCCCGTCGGGTCGACAAAATTGATCGGGTCACCCGCGCAGTACACGTAAGGGTTGATCCCGCCGGCACCGAACGGGCTGAGCGAATCCGGGCTGTGAAAGCGCATCAGTGTCGGGTTGTACGCCCGGTAGCCGCGGCCCAGCAGGTACCAGCCGCTGAGTTCGTCGCGGACTTCGCCGTTGAAGCCGAGCAGGCATTTCAAATCATCGTCCGGGTTGCGTTCACCGTATGCGCCATAGATAGCTTTTCGCAGCTCATTTTGGTCACTTTCAGCCAGCACACTGTTTTTACCGTCGGTCAATAACAGCAGTGTTTGCGCTGGGTCGTCTTGCTCCTGTTGGCCCAAAGGCTGATCGCCGA
Source organism: Pseudomonas sp. Sample_22 (assembly GCF_004307635.1). Classification (NCBI taxonomy): domain Bacteria; kingdom Pseudomonadati; phylum Pseudomonadota; class Gammaproteobacteria; order Pseudomonadales; family Pseudomonadaceae; genus Pseudomonas; species Pseudomonas sp. Sample_22. Next base: position 2,938 of record NZ_RCNY01000004.1, on the reverse strand, counting down.
GATACAGGTAATCAATTTTCCTGCTGCCCTGTTCAGTGCGGCTCAGGCGATCGTCCTGATAAAAGCGCAAGGTTTCGGCCTGTGAACCCTGGGTAACGCCCAGCAAATGGTTATGGGCATCATAGCGGTATTGGCTGACGATTTTGCCGTCGGCATCGGTGACGCGCAGCAACCGGCCCTGGGAGTCATAGTGCAGGGCCTGGCCATTCTCATCGTGCAGCAGGTTGCCATCCTCGTCGTAGTCGAGCGTGCAGCTGGCCGGGTAGTCGGGGTGGGTGTGGGTGACTTCCACCAATTGACAGCGATCGCTCGGCGAAAAAAAGCTGAGGGCATCGTCACGGGTACCGTCGGCAAAAAGCGTGTAGACCCCTGTGACGTTATCCAGCGCGTCGAACTCGAACAGTTGTTCCTTGATGGCGTTTTTATAGCGATCCTGGGGCAGGGCCGGGCCTTCGCACCTGTACTCCACCATCCGCCCGCGCTGGTCATAGTCGAAGGTTTCCAGCAACTCGGTTTGCTCATCCACCTGCAAGTGACGAGTGCGTAGCTTGCTGTCGTCGCGGTAAGTCTGGCTGATGGTTTGCTTCGGGTGACCGTCCAGCTCCATCAATCGGGTGACTTCCCGGCCTTGATCGTCGAAGGTCAGGGTGGTCCGCAGTGTCTGGTCGGTGTGTTTATTGCGGGTCGTGATGAGGTTCACTTGCCCCAGGTTGTCGTACTCGAAAGTGGCGAGCAGTTGGCCTTGAGTGACGTTCTTGATCCGCCCCTTATCGTCATAGCTATACGTGCAAAGCAAGCCGTTGGCGTCGAGACGGGTAAGCGGACGTCCGCTCAGGGTGTGGGTGTAGTTGGTTTCCCATTGCTTGCCTGAGCGCTTTTCCTTCCACAACTCCTTGAGCAATTGACCGGTGGAACTGTAAGCGAAGGTATGCTCGCCCTGGGTATTTTGCGACAGGGTAAGCTGAGCATCTTGTTTGTCATAGTTGAAGCTTGACTGCTCGTCCGGGGCAATGCTGCCCACCGGCGTGCCCACTAGCCCGGGCTTATATTCATAGGTGATCTGTTTTTTGCTGGCGGTGGTCGTCTTCCACACCTGGGACTGCCCACCCTGATACTCGAATGCCTGGACACGCGGCCCGACTTTCAACGCCGTCCGGCGATCAAGGCCATCGTAGGTCTGGTTGCCAACACTGACAGCCACCTCATTGACGACAACCTCCAGGTCAATCGGCAGCTCACCGGCACTGTGAGTGGCGTAAGCGCGGCGAATTTCAGTGTAGTCGGGCAAGGTCGTAGCCTGTATCCGGGAAAACAGATCGAACTCAAAGCGCGTGGACTCGCCCATTTCGTTGATTTGCTCAACACAGTTACCCAGGCCGTCGTAAAGGTACTGACGCTCGCTGACAACCTTGTCCTGTGCGTCCAGTGCTTCGATCTTGTCTTCCTTGCCGAAGCGGTTGAGTGTCGTGCGGCTTTTGCCCCTGACTTTAACCGGTGCCAAGGTGCTTTCCGTCCAGGTGCACAGGGTTTGTGTAGGCGGATTGATTTCGGTGACGTGCGCCACGCCATCGGCTCCGATGACCTTGTATTGTTCCCCCCAGTCGTCGTAGTGATAATGGCTGGTCAAGGGTCTATCGACGGCGCCTTCCCAGTCGATATTGGTTTCGCTGGTCAATTGCCCAAGGTTGTTGTAGGTGGCCTTGTAAGTTTGGCGAAACGCTTGCGGATCGCCGCCCAGGGCATCGACGTCCTGGCGCTCTACTTCGATGACCCGATTGTGCCCGTCCAGCCAGGTAACGGTCTCGACGCCTTTGACGTCCTTGGCGCGTTGGCTGGCCTTTTGGCCAACCCCGCCATTGGTGAGTGCATAGGTATAGAGGCGGCTGGCTTTGTAGTCATCAGAGTCCGGTGCCACGATTTCCTCGATCACTCGACCGAGGCGGTCATACACATAGGCGATTCTGGCGTCGTTATCGTCCTGAGCGAGCAACTTGTGGCCGCTGAGCAGTGAGTGCTCCTGGGTGATGACCTTGCGTACCGCTTTCATTATGCCTGGCTGGTCCGGGGCGTTCGAATAGTCATCAAACCCGATCAGTTCACTTTCCGTGCGCATGACCAGCGCACCCGCGCGGGTATTGTTCGCAATGCTGTAGCGGTATTGGGTGGTGGTCAGGGTATCGGCCCGCCCATGCAGTGTTTGCAACACCCTGCTGATGAGCCCGTGTTGGCGAGGGTCTGCCAGGTTGTCGATGTACTCATGGGTGATGCGCCGAAGTTCCTGATGTGCAAGGCCATCAACTGTTTGCGCCAGGGTTTCGTCCCGCAGTGCCAGCCAGGGGCCGCTGCCGGCCAGGCCTTTTTGCGCGGTGTAGGTGTAACGGGTCTGCAGGGTCGGAGCCTTGCCGTACCTGGACTCGGCCGGCGTCACGGTCTTGCTCTTGAGGTTGCGCACAAAACCCTGAGGGTCGGCTGGGCACAGGACATTGCCGTCCGCGTCCTTCTCGCCCTTCGCGGGGTACCACTCGCTGGTTTCGGTCACGCCGTTGGCGTTGACCTGGGTCAGCAGGTTGCCGAAGTCGTCATAAGTGGTGGTGACCGTTTCCTCGTGCCGGGGCAGCGTGGCGCTGAGGTGGCGCCAGGTCTGGGTGACCTTTTTTGGCAACTGGCAATAGGGCTTCTGCGCCTTGAACTCCAGCATCGGATCGATGTAATACTCGGTTTCGGTCCTCTGGTAGGTGTGTTTCTGCGGATCGCTGCTGTATTGGGTGGTTTCTTCCAGCACCAGCAGGTGAAAACGGTTGAACACCCGTCTGGTTTCACGCACCTTCTTGCTGCTCAAGGCATCCCAGAGGATCTCTTTGGTCTCGTACTGATAATCCGAGCGCACTTTATAGAGGTTGTCCAGGCCATCGTTGCTCCAGGACAGGCCGCTGCCGAA
>NZ_RCNY01000013.1:119360-173755 GCF_004307635.1 Pseudomonas sp. Sample_22 | reverse complement strand
GTCCTTGAGCGTAACCTCTCTCTTTGGACTCAGGGTCAACATACAAGGAGCGAGGTTTTCCCGCGAGGGCGTCTTTACTGACAATACACTTGCGTGAAAACCACAGTTTTTCCCCCGCCCATTGTCACCTCGCTCTACGCGCATCAGCTTATCCCCGCTATACTTCCCGGCTTTTCCTGAATAAATGCCAATAGGGTCCCGCCGCGCATGGATAAGACCTACCAGCCGCACGCCATTGAAACTTCCTGGTACAACACCTGGGAGTCAGAGAATTACTTCGCCCCGCAAGGCGCGGGCGAGTCCTACACCATCATGATCCCGCCGCCGAACGTCACCGGCAGCCTGCACATGGGGCATGGCTTCAACAACGCGATCATGGACGCCCTCATCCGTTTCCGCCGCATGCAGGGGCGTAACACCCTGTGGCAGCCAGGCACCGACCACGCCGGTATCGCGACGCAGATGCTGGTGGAGCGTCAACTGGAAGCCCAGGGCCAGAATCGTCACGATCTGGGCCGCGACAAATTCCTCGAGAAAGTCTGGGAGTGGAAGGACCAGTCGGGCGGCAACATCAGTCGTCAGATCCGTCGCCTCGGCTCGTCCGTGGACTGGAGCCGTGAGCGCTTCACCATGGACGACGGCCTCTCGGAAGCCGTGAAGGAAGCGTTTGTCCGCCTGCACGAAGACGGCCTGATCTACCGCGGCAAGCGCCTGGTCAACTGGGACACCAAGTTGCACACGGCGATTTCCGACCTCGAAGTGGAAAACCATGACGAGAAAGGTTTCCTGTGGAACCTCAAGTACCCGCTGGCCGACGGCGCCAAGACCGCTGAAGGCAACGACTTCCTGATCGTCGCGACCACGCGTCCGGAAACCATGCTCGGCGACGCCGCAGTCGCGGTGAACCCGAACGATGAACGCTACAAAGCCCTGATCGGCAAATTTGTTGAGCTGCCACTGGTTGGCCGCCGCATCCCGATCATCGCCGACGATTACTGCGACCCTGAATTCGGCACCGGCTGCGTGAAAATCACGCCGGCCCACGATTTCAACGACTACGAAGTCGGCAAGCGCCACAACCTGCCGCTGCTGAACATCTTCGACAAGAACGCCGCGGTCCTGCCGGCCTGCCAGGTGTTCAACCTCGATGGCACGCTCAACGAAAGCATCGACGGCAAGATTCCGGCCGAATATGCCGGCCTGGACCGCTTCGAAGCGCGCAAGCAGATCGTCGCTGCGTTCGAAGCTGCCGGCCTGCTGGTCAGCGTCGACGATCACGGTTTGAAGGTGCCGAAAGGCGACCGCTCCGGCACCATCATCGAGCCATGGCTGACCGACCAGTGGTACGTGTCCACCAAGCCTTTGGCAGAACCGGCGATTGCCGCCGTTGAAGACGGCCGCATCCAGTTCGTACCCAAGCAATACGAAAACATGTACTTCTCGTGGATGCGCGACATCCAGGATTGGTGCATCAGCCGTCAGCTGTGGTGGGGTCACCGGATCCCGGCCTGGTACGACGAGTCGGGCAAGGTCTACGTCGGTCGCGACGAAGCCGAAGTGCGTACCAAGCACAACCTCGGCCCGGACGTGGCGCTGCAACAGGACAACGACGTTCTCGACACCTGGTTCAGTTCGGGCCTGTGGACCTTCTCGACGCTGGGCTGGCCGGAGAAGACCGAGTTCCTGAAGAAATTCCACTCCACCGATGTGCTGGTCACCGGTTTCGACATCATTTTCTTCTGGGTTGCCCGGATGATCATGCTGACCATGCACCTGATCAAGAACGAGGACGGCACGCCGCAGGTTCCGTTCAAGACTGTGTACGTTCATGGCCTGGTGCGTGATGGCCAGGGCCAGAAAATGTCCAAGTCCAAGGGCAATGTCCTGGACCCGCTGGACATCATCGACGGGATCGAACTGGAAGAATTGGTGCAAAAGCGCACCTCCGGCATGATGCAGCCGAAACTGGCGAAAAAGATCGAGAAACAGACCCGCGACGAATTCGCCGAGGGCATCGCCAGCTATGGCACCGACGCCCTGCGCTTCACCTTCTGCTCGCTGGCGTCCACCGGTCGCGACATCAAGTTCGACATGGGCCGCGTCGAAGGCTATCGCAACTTCTGCAACAAGATCTGGAACGCCGCGCGTTACGTGCTGGACAAGGGCGAAGACTGCGGCCAGAACGGCGAAGCCTACGAACTGTCGCTGGCGGATCGCTGGATCATTTCGCAACTGCAGCGCACCGAAGCCGAAGTGACCCGTCAACTGGATCAGTTCCGTTTCGACCTCGCCGCGCAAGCGCTGTACGAGTTCATCTGGAACCAGTACTGCGACTGGTATCTGGAACTGTCCAAGCCTGTGCTGTGGGACGAAAACGCTCCGGTCGAGCGCCAGCGCGGCACCCGTCGCACGCTGGTGCGCGTACTGGAAGTGGCGCTGCGTCTGGCGCACCCGTTCATGCCGTTCATCACTGAAGAAATCTGGCAGCGCATCGCGCCGCTGGCCGGCATTCAGGGCAAGACGATCATGCTGCAACCTTGGCCAGTGGCCAACGAAGAGCGCATCGATCCGGCGGCCGAAGACGACATCGAGTGGCTCAAAGGCCTGATGCTGGGCACGCGCAACATCCGTGGCGAGATGAACATCGGCCCGGGTAAACCGTTGCCGCTGTTCCTGAAAAACGTCAGTGCCGAAGATCAGCGTCGCCTGACCGAAAACGAAGCGCTACTGAAGAAGCTGGCGCGCCTGGAATCGATCACCGTGCTGGCTGCGGGCGAAGAAGCACCGCTGTCCGCCACCGCACTGGTTGGCGAGATGGAAGTGCTGGTGCCTATGGCCGGCCTGATCGACAAAGGTGCCGAGCTGGCGCGTCTGGACAAGGAAATCCAGCGCCTGCAAGGCGAAGTGCAACGGGTTGGCGGCAAGCTGTCCAACGCCGGTTTCGTTGACAAGGCGCCAGCCGAAGTCATCGAGAAGGAACGCGCCAAACTGGCCGAAGCCGAACAGGCTTTGGGCAAGCTGGCCGAGCAGCATGCGCGGATTGCCAGCCTGTAACGGCGACTCGCAATGAACAAGGGAGGCCCAGGTGGCCTCCCTTTTCATGCCTACCGTTCTTCGCCCCCCCTGTAGGAGCAAGGCTTGCCCGCGATGGCGATTCCACAGACGCCATCGCGGGCAAGCCTTGCTCCTACAGGAGGTATCCGCAGACGCCATCGCGAGCAAGCCATGCGCCTGCAGGTCCCCGTGTTGGCATTGTCTGTGGGACAATGCCCGCCACTTTCAGCCATACCCGAATCGACCACCGCCATGACCGCCCCCCGTACACCGAAACCTGCGCGTAGAAAGCCTGAGTCCGCAACCCCGGCCAAAGTCGTGGAGCCGCGCGAAAAGGCCAGCCTGCATCCGCGCAATCGCCATCAGGGTCGCTACGACTTTGTGGCGTTGATCAAAAGCACCCCGGAACTGGCGAAGTTCGTGATCATCAACCCGTACGGCAAGGAAAGCATCGACTTCGCCAGCCCGGACGCGGTGCGGGTGTTCAACCGCGCGCTGCTGAAGTCGTTCTACGGCATCGCCCACTGGGACATTCCGGCCGATTACCTGTGCCCACCGGTTCCCGGCCGCGCGGACTACGTGCACTTTCTGGCCGATCTGCTGGCCAACGGCAATGACGGCGTGATTCCCCGCGGCGCCGCGGTGAAAGTGCTGGACGTCGGTATAGGCGCAAACTGCGTGTACCCGCTGATCGGTCACAGTGACTACCGCTGGCAGTTTCTCGGCTCGGAAATCGATGCCACGGCCATCGCTGCGGCCAAGGCGATCGTTCAATCCAACGGCTTGAACAAAGCCATCCAGATTCGTCAGCAAACCAATCGCAAGCAGATTCTTTTGGGCTTGCTGGAAAGCACCGAGCGCTTTGACCTGACCCTGTGTAACCCGCCGTTTCATGCTTCGCTGGAGGAAGCCACCCGCGGCAGCACGCGCAAGTGGCGAGCGCTGGGCAAGGCCGATCCAAAACGCAAACTGCCGGTGCTGAATTTCGGCGGTCAGGCGGCGGAGTTGTGGTGCGAGGGGGGTGAGGTGCGATTCGTCACGCAACTGATCGCCGAGAGTGCACAGGTCAGCCAACAGGTGTTGTGGTTCAGCACCCTGGTGTCGAAAGCCTCGAACCTGCCGGCTATCCAGACCGCGCTGAAAAAGGCCGGTGCACTGGAAAGCCAGGTGGTGGAAATGTCCCAGGGTCAGAAACAAAGCCGCTTCGTCGCCTGGACCTTTCAGACCAAAGCGCAACAACAAGCCTGGCGGCAGGCGCGCTGGAGCAAAGTCTCTGCAGAGTAAATGATATTGGCAGACCGCCCATGCACTTGTAGGAGCCAGGCTTGCCGGCGAAGGCGTTTTCAAGAGCGCCTTCGCCGGCAAGCCTGGCTCCTGCGAAAAAGGCATGCGCCGATCTGAGCCCACAAAAAAACCGTGCCCGGATTGCTCCGGCGCACGGTTTTTTTTAACAAGTCTTACTTGTTGACAGCGTCGGTCAGGCCTTTGGCCACAACCAGCTTGATCACTTTCTTGGCAGCGATTTCGATGGCAGCGCCAGTCGAAGGGTTGCGGCCGGTACGGGCAGGACGCTCAGTCACTTTCAGCTTGCCGATACCTGGCAGAGTGATTTCGCCGCCGTTTTCCAGCTGATCGGCAACGATTTGGCCCAGTTGGTCCAGAGCGTTACGCGCGGTGGTTTTTGGCGCGTCGATAGCTTCAGCGATGTCGGCGATCAGTTGGTCTTTAGTAAGAGCCATGTAGTGTTCCTTCCCTATCAAATTCATATGGATTGCAGAGTGCAATGTCAGCCATCGAGCCCGATCTTCTGGATCTGGCACCCTCGGCGAAATAACCTCGGGATCGGGGTTATAGATGCCGAAATCAGGGTTTGGTTCGACCTGACAAAAGCTGACTGCAGGCTTAACGCAGTGACTTCGCGCAAGACCGGGCAAAACTAGCACAGAGACGGGGAAATATCCGCCTCTAGCTACCCATTTGGTCAGCTTTATTGCTCTAAACCGGGAAAAAATCGCCCAAGCGCCGCCGGTCGCCCGGGAATTGGCCTTCGAACCGCGCCAAAACCAATGGTTGCGGTACACTGGGCGCTTTTTCGGGGGAGCCTGGCCTCCTCTCTTCAATCAGCCGAGAAGCCCATGCCGATCCGTCATTGCATCGTCCACCTGATCGACAAAAAACCCGACGGCACGCCTGCAGTTCTCCACGCTCGCGACTCTGAACTGGCCGAGTCCGCCGCCATCGAGAACATGCTTGCCGACCTCAACGAAAGCTACAACGCCAAGCAAGGCAAGGCCTGGGGATTGTTTCATCCGGAGTCCGGCGCCTTCCCGTTCAGCGGCTGGTTGAAGGAATACCTCGACGGCGCCCAGGACTTCACAGCCTTCAGTCGCGTAGCGGTGGAACACCTGCAAAAACTGATGGAAGAATCCAACCTCTCGGTCGGTGGCCACGTGTTGTTCGCGCATTACCAACAAGGCATGACCGACTATCTGGCCATCGCCCTGCTGCACCACAGCGAAGGCGTCGCCGTGACCGAGCAACTGGACGTCACGCCGTCCCGTCACCTGGACCTTGGCCAGCTGCATCTGGCGGCGCGGATCAACGTGTCCGAGTGGCAGAACAACAAACAATCCAAGCAGTACATTTCGTTCATCAAAGGCAAGAACGGCAAGAAAGTCTCGGAATACTTCCGCGACTTCATCGGGTGTCAGGAAGGCGTCGACGGGCCGGGTGAAACCCGCACCTTACTCAAGGCGTTCAGCGACTTCGTCGAAAGCGAAGACTTGCCGGAAGACGACGCTCGCGAGAAGACCAAGACCCTGGTCGACTACGCCAGCAGCCAGGCCAAACTCGGCGAACCGATGGGCCTGGAAGAGCTGTCGGAATTGATCGACGAAGATCGTCCAAAAGCCTTCTACGATCACATTCGCAACAAGGACTACGGTCTGTCGCCGGAGATTCCGGCAGATAAGCGCACCCTCAACCAGTTCCGGCGCTTCACCGGCCGCGCCGAGGGCCTGTCGATCAGTTTCGAGGCGCACCTGCTGGGCTCGAAGATCGAGTACGACGAAGAAGCCGGCACGCTGATCATCAAAGGCCTGCCGACCTCACTGACTGATCAGCTCAAGCGACGCAACTGATGCTCGGCAATGTCCTGAAAAAGGTCATGCTGGTTCTGCTGGTCGTGGTGGTCTATCAGAACTGGGGCAAGATCGAGCGGGTGTTCAACCCGTCGCAAGTGGTGTCCGAGCAGACTCAAGCCAGGGCCAAGGTCGTGCTGTACGCCACCGAGTGGTGTGGCTACTGCAAACTGACCCGACGCTTTCTCGACCAGAAAGGCATTGCGTACAAGGAATTCGATATCGAAAAAGATGCCCTCGCGCGCAAGGACTACGAGGCGCTGGGCGGTGGCGGGATTCCGATAATCGATGTGAACGGGACGCTGATTCGTGGGTATGACCCGGATGCGATTCTGGCTGCTTTGAAGTAATCCTTCAGATACACGCAATGCTGTGGCGAGGGAGCTTGCTCCCGCTGGACTGTGTAGCAGTCCCTTTTCCGGGGGCCGCTTCGCGCCCCAACGGGACGGTGCGGCGATCCGACAAGCTCCCTCGCCACAGGTACAGTGTTTGTCCTTAAGTGAACAGCATTACTAGAGCGAGTCAGATCGCTTCGATACGAAAGCCAAAGCGCGGAAAGTGCACATGCACCACACCGCCACGTTCGTCTTCGCGACGCACAATCAATTCCTCGCGCCCGGCAAACAACAACTCGCCCGTCACCGGATCAACGCCATAGTCGGTGGCTGCGACCAACACTTGCTGGCCCGCCGTGAACCCGTTTGGATCGACGAAATCCTCATTCGGTAACGCCGCTGGTGTCGACGAACGAGCCACCTCCAGCGCCTCTTCGGAGGACATTTCGCTGGATGCACCATGACCGAAGCCCAGCACCCGGGCATGCCAGGCGCTGACCGCCGGATACGCATCGACCAATGGCGCAGTCACCGGCGTCGCCTTGAGAAACCACAGCGAGTGCGCCAGCGCGAAGTCGGCAATCGATGGCTCGCCAAACAGGAAGTCGCCCTGCTCGCGCTGCAGTTGCAACTCCAGGCGCGACATGAGGGTGGGCCACTGATGTTTGGCCTGCTCGATGGACAGTTTTGTCGCACTACCACCGCTGAAAAATCCGGCACGGTCGGCGAGAAACGCCTTGATCGCTTCCGGCGGTAAATTGCCGAAGCGCACGGCGACCGATTCCGGTTGGAACACCAGGCTGACCGCATGCTGGAACACCACCGAATCGGCCCAGGTCGCAAAGCTGGCCGTGATCATTTCCTGGCCTTCGGGGAAGAACGCCGGCAAGGCTTTTTCCTGTTCGAGTCGGCGGGCGATCAGCGCCGTGTCGCAATAAATATCCGCGCCGACCTGCAACACCGGCGTCTTGCGGTAACCGCCGGTCAGGGCCGTGAGATCGGGTTTTGGCATCACCGGCGAGATTTTCACCGAACGCCATGACAGCCCTTTGAAACCCAGCAGCAAGCGCGCCTTCTCCGCAAAAGGTGACGTCGGGTAATGATGCAGAATCAACTCGGACATGCTCGGCTCCGCCGCAAAGATCAGGAGCCCGCAGCTTAGCGCGCAATCGTTTAGCAGCCTACAGATCTGCCTGATGGGAACCGATCAGTCAGATTGATAAGACGCCACCAGGCATTCCTTGGCGCTCTTGCGCAACTTTTTGATCAGTCGTTCCTGGCGCAGCGCTTCGCTTTTGTCGCGGCAGACTTCGGTGTAGACCAGCGCCATGGCCGGGCTCGAGAGGAAAAAGCGCGCGCCCTTGCCGCTTTGATGCTTGGCGAATCGTCGCACCGGGTCGTCGCTGATGCCGCAGTAAAGCGAACCGTTGGCCGCACGCACCAGGTACACGAACCAGGGTTTAGTGATGGGAGCTTCGCTCGGGCTGTTCACGTAACGATCGGGACTTGAGTGGAAACAAGCCGCAATCTTATCAGCGACTGGCCTGGAATGCCTTCAGCCCCTTGAGGGCTTGAGTGCGGACGGCGTTGCGTACCAGCGGTGTCCAGCCCAGCAGTAGGCCCTTGACCCCGAGCGCCTGACGCGACCAGGCCCACATATCGAAGCGGTCATGATGTTCGCAGATCTTGCCGTCGCGAAACACGAACCGCGCCTGAATATCGTTGACCACCACATTGCCGGTCTGGCTGAACAGATACGTCGCCACCCAATGCGCGCCGCCTGTGCGCTCGTCACTGTGCACGTTATCGAAGTTCAGGGAAAAGTCCTTGGCGCGGGTGGTGAGCATGCGCCACATGTCGCCGGCATCGCGCCCGCGCAGTTCACCAAACGCAGGATCACTGAACACCACGTCATCGGTATAGCAGGCGCTCATCGCTTCGGCATCCAGTCGCTGGAAAGCCTGGTAGAAGCGGGTGATCAAGGCGTTGTGGGCATCACTCATGGACCGGCTCCGCAAATATCATCAGTAGGTCAGCACGATATGCCGCGAGTGCGTGAATAACCATGGCTATTCACCAAAAAAATGCGGGCACTGCTGCTGCCCTGCGACCCACTGAATGACGCTTCGCAACTTAAAGGTAAACGATATCCAGGGTAGCGCTGCCATCTATGGGCATCTCGGCTGAGAGCGTTCCTGGTTTGTTGATACTCGTCGCCACAATCAGATCGGCCGCCAGTGTCTGGATGGCGACGGGCGTGTAATCCGGGTTACCCGGGCCGCTCACGGACCTCATCCACTCAGGTTGCCAGATTTGGCCAGTGCTCGAATAGAACCATGTATTGCCATTGACTGACTCCACCACTGGAAGTACCGCGCCATCCCCCAGCACGTTCTCCATGGTCAAGTTATAAAACCCAACCTTGTGGTCACCTTCGCCCACACCCAACCCAAAGGAAGACAGGCCATTGTTAGAGGCAGTCCCCTTCCTGTTATCGGTACTTTTAACTGCAAACAATGTAGCGGCATCACAACTGACGCTCATTTGTAGAGCAACTTGCGGTAACGTATTTACGCCATTTTTCAGATCTTTGAATGAGATCTTTCCGTGATCGACCATTCCACCATTGGACAACTGCGGCATACACGCCGCTGGCGTGATTGTCCCCGTAACATTCAAATCGACGCTCGATGCAGCATTGACGCTGGTCGTGCCAGCAACCAGCAGAGTGGCAGCGATATAACTTAAACGCTTTTTCATTCCCTTATGTTCCTTCAGACACTTTATTTATTTTGCAGAGGCGGACTTCAACTTATCGAAATCAGCAAATACCTTGCTTGGCGACTGCAATATAAGCCCACAATAAGCGTCAAAAAATACAACTAATACGAATTTTCCTTGAGGGTGCTGACCCACACGAATTTATCAATCCTGATGCACCATTCCGCTCTCACGGGCATAGGCGAACAGATCCACATCGGTAGAAATGCCCAGTCGTCGCATGGCCATGATTTTCTGTTTGCTGATCGTGGACACGCTGCGGTTGAATTGCTCGGCAATTTCACTCACGGTCATGCCGCTGGCGAGCATTCTCACCACTTCATGTTCCTTGGCCGACAACGATGGAGATCCCGATTGCGCCTCGGTTTCTGCCGAAGCCAGTGCGGCGCGCAAGGAGTCGCTGAGAAATCGCCGCCCTTCGCCCACCGCCTTGACGGCCATCGGCAGCTCCCTGGCCGAGGCATCCTTGGCGATGACCCCCATTACACCTTGGGCAATCGCCGCTCTGAGCGTCATGACGTTGGCGAGCATCGTGACCAGAATGATCGAGGTTTGCGGATAGTGACGCCGCACCATTCCGAGCATTTTCAAGCCATCGGCCTGCACGTTGCCGGGCATGCTGAAGTCAGTGATCAGCAAATCGCAAGGCGATGTTGAAAGCAGGCTCAGCAGGCTGTCAGGCCCCTCAGCCTCGCCCACAATGACGCAAGTGCCGCTCAGGTCGATGAGCATCCGCATTCCAATACGAACCACCGGATGGTCATCAGCAATGATTACCTGCATTGTCGGATTAATCCTGTTGAGTGACTGGAGTGCGCAAAAAAATAGCGCCGTCCTTGCACCATCACAACGACCAATCTCGCACGCCAAAAAATGTCAGCCAATGTCTGCGGGGGACTGTCCTTTATCCGATAGAACAATAAGAATCGCCCTACAGTTCATATATCCGATAGACCACATAGACAGCCTACAGACAACACCCTCACTCAATACAACCTGTAGTACACCTCGCACTTTCTTACAGTCAATGGCACGTTTTCGTATTAGTTGCATTCCACCTGATTACCTCGACCGTTAGATTGCGCCTGTCCGTACACGGCAACTTCCAATCATCTTCGTTCAAGGAAAAGCGAATACATGAACCAAGGACGACCCATCACGCAACGATGCGCCCTCGCTTTGATGAGCATAACGTGGCTGACCTGCGCGCACTCTGCGCTGGCGGCGGGCAACGCCGATCTGAGTGTCAGCGGAATCATTACACCGAGTTCCTGTACACCCTCACTGTCGAACGGCGGCATCGTCGATCACGGCAAACTGACGTCGAAAAATCTCGATCAGGACTTGCCTACTCGGTTGCCCGCCAGCGAACTGCAGTTGCAGATCGATTGTGAAGGCCCGACCTTTTTCACCCTGACCACCATCGACAATCGCGCCGGAACGTCGGCCGTCAACCAGGCCTATCACGGCCTGGGTACGGTCAACGACGACCAGAAGCTGGGTAGCGTGGGATTCGGAATCTTCGAACCGCAAGCTGACGGCAATACGGTGTTGACCATCATGTCCCGCGACAACGGCAGTAACTGGGGACTTTCGACGTATCTGGGGCACGCCGGGTTGACGGCGTTTGCCAGCCCTGACGATCTGCGTACGCCCATCGCGTTGCAGCACCTGAGTGCTCGCTTGCGCGCCGTCACCCTCATTGCGCCAGCCAGTGGCCTGACTCTGCTTGATGAGGTGCCGATCGACGGGCACGCCACACTGCAGATCACTTATTGATCATCGCGCCGCTGTTTATTCCACATCAGGAGCTTCACCATGAACAAGACTTTCAACACCCTCTTCGGCGCCATGTTGCTGGCCGGCAGTGCCTGCGCTTTTGCTGCCTCCAGCGTCGACCTGAGCGTCAGCGGGACGATCACTCCGAGCGCCTGCGAACCGACCCTGTCCAAAGGCGGGCTGGTGGACTACGGCAAGATTTCGGCCAAGAGTTTGAACCCTGACAAAGCGACATGGCTGCCCAAACAATACGTGCAACTGACGCTCACGTGCGACGGACCGACTCTTGCCGGCCTTGAGGCCAAGGATAACCGTGAAGGTTCGGATTTCAATAATGACCCCTACGATTTCGGCCTCGGGCTGATCAACACTAATCAAAAACTGGGAGCGATGAACCTGGAAATTTGGAGACCGCTGGCCGATGGCGTGACAGTCAGCACGATTGGTTCCGAGGACCGCGGTTCGACCTGGAACCAAACCCGCGAACTGATGCGAACCAACATTCTCACCGTCGCCGACGTCAGCAGCGTAATACCAAAACCGTTTCAGACACTGGTTTCCGATCTCGAGATCGCACCTCGAATTGCCCCTGCCAACCAGCTCAACCTGACCAACGAAGTGGCCATCGATGGCTCGGTAACCCTGTCTGTGGTTTACCTGTAAACCATCGAGAAATCGAAGCGCGGCAGGTCGTCCACCCGACCTCCTGCCCGTTCACCAGGACTGCGTTGACCAGAACTAACTCTAGCCATGCTGACTTTTCCTTTTTTTACACAGGCATCCACCATGACTCTTTTCAACGGCGCGCGATGCAGACGTTTCTGTCTGGGCACGCTGGCCTATCTGTTCGCTGGCTACGTCGTGGCCGATGGCATGGTCCCCGACACCTCTGTGGTGATCGTCAATGAAGCCGATGGCGAAACCTCGGTGTCGGTCACCAACACTGACGCAAACCTGTCGTTGCTGCATGTCACCCTCGAAGACATTCCCGAGGACAAGGAACCGCTGTTGTTCGTCACGCCGCCGCTGGCCCGGGTCGAGGCGGGCAAGAGTCAATTGGTGCGGTTCATCCTGCAGACCTCCACGCCCCTGACCACCCAGCGCCTGAAGCGGGTGATTTTCGAGGGCATGCCTCAAGACCGTAAACCGGCCGAAGCCGGGCGTGCACGGGTCGGCGTGACGGTGCGGCAAAATTTGCCGGTGATCCTGCACCCCAAGGGCTTGGCGCCCAATCGCACACCGTGGACGGGGCTGACCTGGCGCCTGCAAAACGATCAGGTCAGCGTGCACAATCCATCACCCTATGTCGTGCGTTTGGCCCAGGAACTGACGCTGCTGCCCGGTAATGGTTCGGCGTTGTTGCCGCGCACCTACGTGCTGCCGGGGGAAACCTTGAGCGTGCCCGCCAAAGGCGCTGCCGCCACCCGCGTACGGATACAACCGGCGACGGTCTACGGCTTCGCGGTGCCGCATTTCGAAACACCGTTCGAGTCCTGAACCGCCACGACTGCGCGACGATGGAATAACCCGCGCCGAAGTTTTCGGGTAACGGCCAGCGAGCTGTTACCCAAGGCGTGACTGAATTTCAACGATCAGTTCAGCACGCCCGCATAAACCAAGTGAACCCCATGAACACAGTAACTTTTTACCGTGATGGCGAAGCCGTGCCTGTGATTCGGACCCGCGTCCACTCACGCCGGTTGCGTCGACGGACAACATTGGCCTTATTGCTGATCAACACGCTGATGGTGCTCGACGCTCGCGGTAGCGAATTACTACTGGCGTCCTTCGATAGCAACACGCTGCGACAGCGCGGTATCGATCCGGCACTGGCGACCTTGCTGATGGAAGCGCCACGCTTCGCCACGGGCCGGCATTCGGTGACGCTCAACGTCAACGGCCAACGACAGGGTCGCGTCGACGTCGCCTTCGATCGCGCCGGTGTACTGTGCTTTGACCGCACGCTGCTCGACAAGGCCAACCTGAACGTGCCCGAGCAGATCCTCGACGACGATGGCCGTTGCTACGACTTTCTCGCCCTCGCGCCGCAAACCGCCATCGAACAGGATCCGGCCAACCTGGCCCTGACGCTGGTTGTGCCGACCCATGCTATTCGACCCGCCGAACGCGATGTCAGCGGCTATCAAACCGGCGGCGTCGCTGCGCTGCTCAACTACGACATTACCGGACAGCACAGCCGTTTTGGCGAGGGTACGAGCCGCTATGCCTCGGCCAACACCGAGCTGGGTTTTAATGCCGGCGACTGGATCGTGCGCAGTCGTCAGGTGCAGACCTGGCAGGATGAAGTGTCGCGCACAACGCATATCGCCGCTTACGCCCAGCGCACCTTCGCCAGTCACGAAGCCGTGTTGCAGGCCGGCCAGATCAACCTTTACAACCCGGTGTTGGCCGGTGCGCAGATCACCGGCGTACAGGTTCTCAACGAACAGGCGCTGCAAGCCGAAGGGCAAAGCGCGGTCATCGAAGGCATCGCCAACAGTCAGGCACAGGTCGAAGTGCGGCAGAACGGTTCGCTGATCTATTCCACCGTGGTGCCCGCAGGCCCCTTTGCCCTGAACAACGTGCGCCGGCTCAATAGCCGCTCCGACGTCGAAGTCACAGTCAAGGAGGAGGACGGCAGCCAGCGCAGTTTCACGATACCGGCGGCGATGCTCGGTATCGGCTTGCCAGCGCCAGGCTTCTCCCTTGCGGCGGGAACCGTGCGCAGGAGTGGCGATGAGCAAGGTGACGAACCTTGGGTCGTCAGTGGCGGATGGAGCGGCGTATTGAACCCGCAAATATTGATCAGCGGCGGGCTGACCGGCGCCGCCGACTATCGCGCGGCCGGTACCAGCGTCGGCCTGTTGCCTTCGCCGGATACCCAGCTCCAGGCGACACTGACCGGCGCGGATGCCAGCGGCCGCCAAGGCGGCCAGGGGCTTCAGGCCGACCTGAGCCTGTCGCACCGTTTCAGCGAGCGCTGGGCACTGAATGCCGCAAGTTCCTACCGAACCCTGGGTTATCGGGAACTGGAAGACGCGGTATTTGACAACACTAATGACGACCAGAAATCCCGCTACCGCGACCAGCAAAGCGCGGCCCTGTCATGGTCCCATCCGTGGTTCGGCGCCTTCAGCGGTGGCTTCAGTCAGTCAAGCTCGTTCGATGGTCAGAGCAGCAGCCGCGCCCTGGCGTCCTGGGGCACCAACATCAAAGGGGTGTCGCTATCGGCAACGGCGGAATGGCAACTCAGTGGGGCCAATCGCACCGACGATAGCGTCTACCTGAATCTGAGCATTCCCCTGGGTGAAAACCGTCGTGCGCGCACCTGGGTACGCAGTTCCGGTGGCGAGTACCGCAGCGGCGTGGGCTTGAGTGAACAGCTCAACGACCAACTGGCGTACCGCGTCGGCGCTGAACACGACTCCCGCAATAAAGAGGTGCAGTCTTCCGCCGGCGTTTCCCTGCTGCCGCGCTACACCCAGCTGGATCTCAACTACACCCGCGCCGACGCCGCGCGCTCCAGTTACCAGGCCAGCGCCCGAGGCGGTGCGGTGCTGCACGACCGAGGTTTGACGCTCTCGCCTTACCCGATCAGCGACACCTTCGGTTTGCTGTCTGTGGGTGAGATGGGTGCCATCAAGGTGTCGACGCCGAGCGGTCCGGTGTGGACCGATTGGCAAGGTCAAGCAGTGATTCCACAGCTCACGGCCTATGGCAAAAGCCCGGTGGAAGTCGACACCAAAACCCTGCCGCGCAACGCCGACATCAGCAACGGCCTGGCGGTGATTTCCGCCGGGCGCGGGGCGGTCGACAAGGTCGAATTCGGCGTCAGCCTGACCCGCCGCGCACTGCTAAAAGTCACCACCGCCAACGGTGCACCCCTGCCCCGCGGCGCTGCGGTGAATACCGAGGATGGCGAGTTTGTCACCCTGGTTCAGGAGGGCGGACTGGTATTCCTGCCCAACGTACTGGACAGCCAGGCGCTGTTCATCAAGGCGCCCGGGCTTGAGCGTTGCGCACTGCATTTCGAACTGCCGGCAGACGCCGATACCGACGCCTACTACGAAACCACTGCCGCCAAGTGCAGAGCCCCATGAGGATGACTTGATGAATCTGACCCGCCTGTTGCTGGCCACCGTCGTTGCGTTGGCGCTCTCACCTTTTGCCTGGGGATCGGTTGAGGACTGTCAGTTCAACCTGAGCCAGCCGGTCGTCGATTACGGCTTGATGAACCGTGCGATCCGCGCCGATTCGGTATCGGAGCGCAACCTCGGCGAGCGGCGGTCGAGCCTCACCCTGACCTGCTCGAAACCCACCGACATGAGCCTGTTTTATCGGGCCATGGCAGCAACGTCCAACCGCTTCCATTTTGCCGAACGTGGCACTTATCAGTTGCACATCCGCGACGCGGTGCTCGATGGTCAGTCGGTAGAGCTGGGGCTGATCGCCGCTGCTGGTCAGGCACCCGCACAAACCGCAGCGCAACTGGTCTGGCGACCGGAACATGGCGTGGTTCCGGTGCAAGGCGGAGTGCCGATACAGGGCCGCACTTTTTCGGCCCAGCTTGAATGGACGGCATGGGTTCAGGAACAAGGGATGCAAGTGCGCGACGCGGTGACCTGGGAGGTGGCCGGGGTGTTCGACGCCGTGTCGGCCGATCGCAGTCGCGAGGCGACGTTGCGTGCACGCTTCGCTCCGGCGGCCTGCGAAGCGGCGCTGTCCAACGGCGGTGTGGTGGATTTCGGCAGCCTGACGATCAACGACCTCAACGCCGACAAGAGCACCCGCCTGCCCGCGCGCTCGCTGAACTTGCGGGTCGGCTGCGATGGGCCGACGGCTTTCGCGTTGATCATGCACGACAATCGTGCGGGCTCGGCGACAGTCGACAGCGACTTCCATTACGGCCTCGGCACCGATGCCCGCAACAACAAAATCGGCTTTTTCGCGCTGAATATCGACCCGGCAAGCGCCAATGCCGACAGTTTTGCCCGCCTTTATCGAACCGACTCAGCCGGTGGCAACACAGGCTGGAGCAGCGCCAGCGCCAACCCGATCGCCATCGCCAAGACCCGTTACCTGAGTTTCACCGACAGCGCTGGCAGCAGCGCGGGCCCGACCATGATTCAGACCTTCAACGCCAGCATCACCGTCGATGCGGTCATCGCGCCGCTCAACAGCCTGGACTTGAGCAACGCCATCGACCTCGATGGCGCAGGAACGATCGAGATCATTTACCTGTAACACCTGACCCACCAGGTTGAATCCGGGGCGCAATCAAGCGCGCTGGATCAGCCAGGAATAAACCCGCAAAAAGGAATGAAAAATGAAAAAGTACTTCATGGCATTGTCGACCGCCGCTCTGGTCAACGTCGCACCATATGCCCTAGAAGTGGTCATGGACGGTTCCGCGACATTCGAAATGAAATACCTGTAAGCCCCTGAAAAACTGCAGGGGCGTGCTCGCTCCTGCAGCTCAGATGCATGAGGAGCCCATCGATGAAAGATTATTTTGCAGCACCTTTGACTGTCGCCCTTGTCTGCGTCGCGCCCCATGTGCTGGCCGCCTCGACGGTCGACCTGACGGTGAAGGGCACGATCACGCCCGTCGCCTGTACACCGGTCCTGTCCAACAATGGCACGGTGGATTACGGAAAGATCTTCCGCCAGGACCTGAGCGTCGACAAGCGCACGCAACTGCCTGATCAAGTGCTGGACCTCAACATCCAATGCAACGGCCCTTCGCGTTTTGCCCTGGTCATGCACGACAACCGCGACGGGTCGGCCATCGTCAACAGCGAGATTTATTACGGGCTGAATCGCGACAAAAGCGGCAACAACATCGGCCTGTATTCGCTGAACTTCGATCCCGCCCAAACGGTGGTGGATGACCTTTCGCAGGTCTACCGCACCGACTCCACCACGGGCGGCCTGGCCTGGAGTTTATCCAGCAGCCGCCCGATTCCGATTGGCGCCAAAAGCTACCTGGGATTTACCGACGTTGCCGGTAGCAACGCCGGTCCGATCTTCATCCAGCACCTGTCGAGCCGAGTCACCATCGAAGCCGTCATCGCGCCCACGTCCCAGCTGGACTTGAGCGCCGATGTCCAGCTCGACGGCTCGGCGACCCTGGACATGGTTTACCTTTGATTCAGATTTTTTCGCTGAGCACCTGGACATACAGTGAACGCCCGGCGCCCAGGCCGGCAATGATGGCGCCGAGGCCGATCACCCCAAAGATCCAGCCCACGGCGGTCCAGCCACCGGTCCAGTCATGCACGATGCCGACTGCGAATGGGCCCATGGATGCCAAGGTGTAACCGAACCCCTGGGCCATGCTCGACAGGTTCGCCGCCACATGGGCATCGCGCGAGCGCAGCACGATCAGGGTCAGCGCCAGGCTGAACGTGGCGCCCTGCCCCAGCCCCAGCACAATCGCCCAGCCCCACAAGCCTTCGAGCGGCGCGTACAGGCAACCGAACAGGCCGCCGAGGGTCAGCGCCATCACAATCACGATGGCCAGGCGCTGATCCTTGCCGCGAGTCGCCAGCCATGGCGCGGCGAGGGAACTGACCAGTTGCACGATCACCGAACCCGACAACACCAGCCCTGCCTGGGTCGGCGTCAGCCCGCGACCGATCAGGATCGATGGCAACCAGCCGAACACGATGTAAGCCAGTGACGATTGCAGGCCCATGTACAAGGTCACTTGCCAGGCCAGCGGGTCGCGCAGCAAACCGCGAACGCGGTAAGCGACATGATGTGCGCCGTGCTTTTGCCCCACTTGCGGTAACCAGAAAAGGGCCGCGACCAGGGCCGGGATCACCCAGAAACCAAGGCCCATGGCCCAGCTCCGGTCGAAATGCTCGCTCAACGGCACGGTCGCCCCCGCTGCCATCGCCGCCCCCAGGCACAGGGCCATGGTGTAGACACCAGTCATGGTGCCGGCCTGCCTCGGGAAATCACGCTTGACGATGCCCGGCAGCAAAACGCCGATCACACCGATGCTGGCACCGGCCAACACGCTGCCGGCAAACAAACCGATTTCGCCAAAAGAGCTGCGCACGATGATGCCGCCAGCGAGGGTCAGCAAAATGCCCAGCACCACCCGCTCGGCACCGAAGCGACGCGCCAGCACCGGCGCCAACGGCGCAAACAGACCGAGGCAAAGCACCGGCAACGTAGTCAGCAAACCAGCCTGGGAGGCCGAAAGACCGAGTGACTTCGACACGTCACTGAGCATCGGCGCCATGCTCGACAACGCGGGGCGCAGGTTCAGCGCCACCAGAATCAACCCCAGCAGCAACAGCCAGGGCCGACGCAGGACCGGATGCGTTTGCTGGACCTGCTCGTCATCGGCCTCGGCATCGATCAGCAACTCTTCGAGCTCCGCCGTGCGCTTGGATTGCGTGATGTTGCTGTGATCGCTGGACATGCGGTTCTCGGTTTCAAGGTTCATTGATCAACTGCCTCGACAGCGCTTTGGCGCGTTCCGGGTCGCGTTGTTCGACGGCATCGAGCAGTGCGATGTGCAGGTCGAACACTTCCTGGCGTCGGGGCGTGATGTTCAGACAGTGGCGCAACTGCGCGCCGACGACGCTGGAGAAATAGCGATACAACTCGCTGAGCGTGGGGTTGTGCGCCGCATCCACCAGGCGACGATGGAACACCAGGTCGCAGGCAATGTAGGTGTCGAGGTCGCCGTGATAGTGGCTGCCGCTGACACCCAGCGCTTCGCGCAACGCCACCAGGTCTTCATCGGTTCGGCGAAGTGCCGCCAGCCCGATGGCCTCGACTTCGAGGATGTGCCGGGTTTCGCGGGCCTGTTCCCGCGAACAACTGGACAACGCCTTCAAGGTGTCCAGCGGATCAACCACCGCCCGTAGATAACTACCGTCGCCCTGGCGGATTTCTATCAACCCGGAAAACGCCAGCACGCGCATGGCTTCACGCACGGTGTTGCGGCTGATGCCCAGTTCTGCCGACAGCTCGGGTTCGGTGGGCAAGCGCTGGCCGACCGTCCAGGCACCTTGGGTGATGCGCAGACGCAACTGGTCCAGCGCCTGGTCGACCAGGGATCGTTTAACTAATGGAGAAATGTCAGACATAAGGCTCGCCTTTTCATCCAATCATAGGATGAATTTTCTGACATGTTAGTCAGCTTCGAGTAGGACGGCAACCGCCTAGGGTCAGAGAGAGGACATGCAGCGGGATTTTCGATTAGTCAAAATTACCCTTTAAGGGTAATTTCAGGGACAGGGTTTTGGATTCTTATGGAAAAGAACACACCCCATTTCGACTTGGCGGTGATCAAGGCCGAAGTCAGGCGGCTTGGAAGAAAAGCCTTCACCAAAACCGCGGCAAAGGCCGGTCTGAATCTCGGCCTTAGCCTCAGAGAGATGCAAGATATCGTTTTCGAGTTACAGAACAGGATGTTGTACAAATCGATGACCACTTATGACGATCATCGAGTCTGGCAGGACGTGTATCACATCAACTCACAAGATCTGGAGATTTACATCAAGGTGGCGTACCGCCCTGCCGGCGGCCCACCGGTAATCTCCTTCAAGGAGAAAAACCCATGAATACCCAGCAATGTTTCAGCTGTGGTGCACGTGAGGGAATGAGACATTTCGAGGGGCGCAGCGAGACCCTGAGTGTCAAAGGCATGGAGCGCCGAGTAGATAATCTTTCTGGCTGGGAGTGCCAGAAGTGCGGTGAAGTCGAGTTGGACCCCGATACGGATAGTGCGGAGCGTTATGGGGAAGCAGGTGATGCGCTGGTCATCGCCGCCAGGCAAATGATCGGCGCCGAGATGAAGCGTATCCGTCGCAAATTGCACCTTACGCAAAAAGAGACGGTGCAACTGCTTTCCGGTGGCGGGCACAACGCATTCTCACGTTACGAACGCGGCGAAGTACTTCCGCCGAAGGCGTTGATGCTGCTAATGCGCCTGCTGGATCGCTACCCGCATTTACTCGCCGATGCGAAAATCCTGGCTGAAGGAGCGGATTTGAGGGGAGCGTTCAAATTTACTGAGCACCAGGAGCACGAAACACTCACTGTGCCGTGAGCGGCAAACATAAAAAACCCGGCGCGAGGCCGGGTTTGTTTTATCAGTCAGCCTGCCATCAATGCAGAATCTGACTCAGGAACAGCTTGGTCCGATCATTCTGCGGATTATCGAAGAAATCGTTCGGCGCCGCCTGTTCGACAATCTCCCCCTTGTCCATGAAGATCACGCGGTTGGCCACGGTACGGGCAAAGCCCATTTCGTGGGTCACGCAGAGCATGGTCATGCCGTCTTCGGCGAGGCCGATCATGGTGTCGAGTACCTCTTTCACCATTTCCGGATCGAGTGCCGACGTCGGTTCGTCGAACAGCATGATTTTCGGCTTCATGCACAGCGCGCGGGCGATCGCCACACGCTGTTGCTGGCCGCCGGACAGTTGCCCCGGGTACTTGTGCGCCTGTTCCGGAATGCGTACGCGCTCCAGGTAATGCATGGCGATTTCCTCGGCCTTGCGCTTGGGCATCTTGCGTACCCACATTGGCGCCAGGGTGCAGTTCTGCAAAATGGTCAAATGCGGGAACAGGTTGAAGTGCTGGAACACCATGCCGACTTCACGGCGGATCGCTTCGATCTGCTTGAGGTCGTTGGTCAGCTCCACGCCATCGACCACGATGCGCCCCTGCTGGTGTTCTTCCAGGCGGTTGAGGCAGCGGATGGTGGTGGACTTGCCGGAACCCGACGGGCCGCACAGGACGATACGCTCGCCCTGCTTGACGTTGAGGTTGATGTCCTTGAGTACGTGAAACTGGCCGTACCATTTGTTCACGCCCTGCATCTGAATAATGCCTTCAGGGCTCACAGGCTGTTTGATTGCTTCGCTCATCACAAAACTTCCTAAATTGGGTAGCGCGTCAGCGCTTGTGGCCAGTGTCGAGCTTGCGTTCCAGATGCATGGAATAGCGCGACATACCAAAACAGAAAATCCAGAACACCAGGGCGGCGAACACGTAGCCTTCGGTGGCCATGCCCAGCCATTTCGGATCGGCAGCCGCTTGTTTGACGCTGTTGAGCAGGTCGAACAAGCCGATGATGATCACCAGGCTGGTGTCCTTGAACAGTGCAATGAACGTGTTGACGATGCCGGGGATTACCAGCTTCAAGGCTTGCGGCAGAATCACCAGGCCCATGCTGCGCCAGTAACCCAGGCCCATCGCCGCGGCCGCTTCGTACTGCCCCTTGGGGATCGCTTGCAGGCCGCCGCGCACCACTTCGGCCACGTAGGCCGACTGGAACAGGATCACGCCGATCAACGCCCGCAGCAGTTTGTCGAAGTTCATGCCTTCAGGCAGGAACAGCGGCAGCATCACCGAGGACATGAACAGCACCGTGATCAACGGCACGCCGCGCCAGAACTCGATGAAGGTCACGCAGACCACCCGAATCGCCGGCATGTTCGAACGTCGGCCCAGCGCCAGGACAATCCCCAACGGCAGCGCACCGGCGATACCGACAGTGGCGATCACCAGGGTCAGCATCAGACCGCCCCACTGGCTGGTCGCCACCTGGGTCAGGCCGAAAACGCCACCGTGCAACAGGCACCAGGCAATGATCGGGTACAGCACCAAAAAGCTCAGGCCATACACCGCTTTACGCGGGAAGCGCGAGATGAACAGAGGCGCTACGCCAATCACCGCCAGCCATACGGTCAGGTCGACGCGCCAGCGCAGATCCGTCGGATAGTAGCCGTACATGAACTGGCCGAAACGCTGCTGGATGAACACCCAGCAGGCGCCCTCCTTGGTGCAGTCGGCCTGGCTGGTGCCTACCCAGTTGGCGTCGATGATGGCCCACTGCAGAATCGGCGGAACCACCAGGTAGATCAGGTAGAACGCGAACAGGGTCAGCAAGGTGTTGAGCCAGCTGGAGAACATGTTTGCGCGCATCCACGCCACTACACCGATGCTGCTGCTCGGTGGTGGCATGTCAGGTTTGAAAGTATGAGTACTCATGCGCTTTTCCTTACCGCTCGATCAGCGCAATGCGCTTGTTGTACCAGTTCATCAGCAGGGAAATGCTGATACTGATCGCCAGGTACACGCTCATGGTGATGGCAATCACCTCGATCGCCTGACCGGTCTGGTTCAGCACCGTACCGGCAAACAGCGAGACCATTTCCGGATAGCCGATACCGGCCGCCAGCGAGGAGTTCTTCGCCAGGTTCAGGTATTGGCTGGTCAGCGGTGGAATGATCACGCGCAGGGCTTGCGGAATGATCACCTTGCGCAGGGTCGGACCGTTGCGCAGGCCGAGGGAATGCGCCGCTTCGGTCTGGCCGTGGCTGACCGACTTGATGCCCGAGCGCACGATCTCGGCGATGAACGCCGCGGTGTACACGGTCAGGGCCAGGGTCAAGGCCAGCAGTTCCGGGATCAGCACCCAGCCACCGACGAAGTTGAAGCCCTTGAGCTGCGGCATTTCCCAGTGCACCGGTGCGCCGACAATCAATGCGCACAGCGCCGGAATCACCAGGAACAGCGCCAGGCCGACCCAGAATTTGTGGAACGGCACGCCGGTGGCTTCGAAGCGTTTGTTGGCCCAGCGGCACATCAGCACGATGGCGACGATGGCCACCACGACGCTGACCACAAACGGCCAGAAACCGTCGGCCATCAGCGCGGCCGGCATGTTCAGGCCGCGACTGCTGACGAAGAAGGTATCGCCGAAGTTATGGCTGTTGCGCGGTCCCGGCATGGTCAGGAATACCGCGAAGTACCAGAACAGGATCTGCAGCAGCGGCGGAATGTTACGGAAGACTTCCACGTATACCGTCGCCACTTTGGCGATGATCCAGTTCTTCGACAGCCGCGCCACACCGACGATGAAGCCGAGGATGGTTGCCAGAATCACGCCGATGAAAGTCACCAGCAATGTGTTGAGCAGGCCGATGACAAACACCCGGGCGTAACTGTCCGCTTCGGTGTAGTCGATCAGGTGTTGAGCGATGCCGAAACCGGCACTGCGCTCCAGAAAGTCGAAACCGGAGGTGATGCCCCGGTGTTGCAGGTTGGTCTGGGTGTTATCGAACAGATACCAGCCCAGCGAGACCACCGCGATAATCGTGATGATCTGGAATACCCACGCACGCACTCGTGGATCGCTGAGGCTGAGCCTCTGCTTTGGTGCGCCGATTGAATTTTGCATGAAGTGCCCCGGAAATAATGGAACAGAACATCACCCGGTGGTTGGCCCACCGGGTGATAGAACCATCAGCGCACTGGTGGTGCGTATTGAATGCCGCCAGCGTTCCACAGAGCGTTCAGCCCGCGGTCGATTTCCAGCGGAGTGCTCTTGCCGAGGTTTTTCTCGAACACTTCACCGTAGTTGCCGACTTGCTTGACGATTTGTACGACCCAGTCTTTCTTCACTTTCAGGTCTTTGCCGTACTCACCGTCGGTACCCAGCAGACGAGCAACGTCCGGGTTCTTGGTGCCCTTGGCTTCGGCTTCGACGTTTTTCGACGTCACGCCCGCTTCTTCGGCGTTGAGCATGGCGTAGCCAACCCAGCGCACGATGGCCAGCCACTCGTCGTCACCGTTACGCACGACCGGGCCCAGAGGTTCTTTGGAAATGGTTTCCGGCAGAACCACGTAGTCTTTCGGCGAAGCCAGCTTGCTGCGCTGGGCGAACAGTTGGGACTTGTCGGAGGTCAGCACGTCGCAACGACCGGATTCCAGCGACTTGGCGCTTTCGTCGGAGGTGTCGAAAGTGATCGGGGTGTATTTCAGACCGTTACCGCGGAAGTAGTCGGAAACGTTCAGTTCGGTAGTGGTGCCGGCCTGGATGCAGATGGTCGCGCCATCCAGCTCTTTGGCGCTCTTGACGCCCAGCTTGTTGTTTACCAGGAAGCCGATGCCGTCGTAGTAAGTGATGAAGCCCGGGAATTTCAGACCCATGCCTGCGTCACGGGAGCTGGTCATGGTGGTGTTGCGCGACAGAATGTCGATTTCGCCGGACTGCAGCGCGGTGAAGCGCTCTTTGGCGTTCAACTGACTGAACTTGACCTTGGTCGCGTCGCCGAATACCGCAGCGGCCACGGCACGGCAGTAGTCAGCATCGATACCGACGATCTTGCCGGTGGCGTCTGGAACCGAGAAACCAGGCAGGCCATCGCTGACGCCGCACTGTACAAAACCTTTCTTCTGCACTGCATCCAGGGTCGCGCCCGCCTGAGCGAACCCACTGACGCCGAGTACTGCGGCTGCAGTCACGACTGCCAGGGTGGATTTCAACATCTTCATTCAAACCTCCAGTTTTGCTCTTGTTGTGTCGGAGCGTGAGTCCTGTCGCACCCTTTTGAGGCGTTGTTGACCCGTGTTGGTTTTTTTTAGGGTCAACCGACGTAGGACCGTAGCCATGAGTCTAGTAGGAGAAAATCCACATCATGGACAACTCACTTCTCACCAATCGGCCGAACGGGCTGTAGCCCTTTCACGTTCGCGAAGCCCGTAGCGGCCACTGGCGAACATCCATTACCGGATTTTTTGCTATCCCACTGCCAACAATGGCCTGATAGTGTTACCGACAGTTGTGGGATTCTTCATACGCGCTTCCCTATAGCAAAGCCCGTACCACACCGCCCGCTTAAGCGGTTAAGCGACAGGTCAATAGCAAAACTTGTAACCTTGCGACATCTTCGTAACTGATCAACCAGACACGCACTCACCCCTCGCACTGAATGAGAGCGCATGCACAATATTGGAGCAAACATGACCGAGCCCTTGATCCTAGAACCCGTCAAGCCCGCAGACGCCTGCGTGATCTGGCTCCACGGCCTGGGCGCCGATCGCTATGACTTCCTGCCCGTGGCTGAAGCCCTGCAGGAAACCTTGTTGAGCACACGCTTCGTTCTGCCTCAGGCGCCAACCTGTGCGGTCACCATCAATGGTGGCTACGAGATGCCCAGCTGGTACGACATATTGGCCATGAGTCCGGCTCGCGCGATCAACCGTGAGCAGCTGGAAGAGTCCGCACAAAAAATCATTAAGTTGATCGACACGCAGCGAGCCATCGGAATAGACGCCTCGCGCATTTTCCTGGCCGGTTTCTCCCAAGGTGGCGCGGTGGTCTTGCACACCGCTTTCCTGAAATGGCAGGGACCGTTGGGTGGCGTACTAGCCCTCTCCACTTATGCCCCGA
The DNA here is from genome assembly GCF_004307635.1 of Pseudomonas sp. Sample_22. Taxonomy (NCBI): domain Bacteria; kingdom Pseudomonadati; phylum Pseudomonadota; class Gammaproteobacteria; order Pseudomonadales; family Pseudomonadaceae; genus Pseudomonas; species Pseudomonas sp. Sample_22. The sequence continues at coordinate 148,457 of NZ_RCNY01000013.1, read as the reverse complement.
CCTTCAGTGACGAACTGGAGCTGTCCGCCAGTCAGCAGCGTATTCCGGTGCTGTGCTTGCATGGCCAGTACGACGATGTAGTGCAAAACTCGATGGGCCGCAGCGCCTACGAGCATTTGAAGCAGCGTGGTGTCACCGTGACATGGCAGGAATACCCAATGGGTCACGAAGTGTTACCCGAAGAGATCCGCGACCTTGGTGTCTGGCTTGCCGAACGCTTGCGTTGAACTTTCCTGCGATTTTTTGCTTAAAACAGCCCTTTGATCCATCCCACTACGCCGCGCCCGTTTCTTGCATTACACTGGCCGGCGTACATTCCTTAACCAATTGATGAGATGACCGTGCTCAAAGCACTCAAGAAAATGTTCGGTAAAAGCGAGACTGAGCAACTCGCGCCAGTCCCCAGCGCTCCGTCTCACACTCCCGGCCACCGCACCGACGGTAAACAGCCTGGCCGGACCGCCCCTGTAGCGGCACCGAAACACGAGCCCAAGAGCGCGCCGGCCGCCGAGCCTGTTGCGCAAACCGCCGCCGAGCAACCGCGCAGCGAAACCCCGAAACCCGTTAAACCCCGCCGTGAACCGAAGCCAAAAGCCCCGGTCATTCCCTGGAAACTCGAAGACTTCGTCGTCGAACCCCAGGAAGGCAAAACCCGCTTCCACGATTTCAAACTCGCTCCTGAACTGATGCACGCCATTCAGGACCTGGGCTTCCCGTATTGCACGCCGATCCAGGCGCAAGTACTGGGTTTCACCCTCGCCGGTAAAGACGCCATCGGTCGGGCGCAAACCGGTACCGGTAAAACCGCGGCGTTCCTGATTTCGATCATCACCCAGCTGCTGCAAACCCCACCGCCGAAAGAGCGCTACATGGGTGAGCCGCGGGCCTTGATCATCGCCCCGACCCGCGAACTGGTCGTCCAGATCGCCAAGGACGCCGCCGACCTGACCAAGTACACCGGGCTCAATGTCATGACGTTCGTCGGCGGCATGGACTTCGACAAGCAGCTCAAGCACCTCGAAGCCCGCCACTGCGACATTCTGGTGGCCACTCCCGGCCGTCTGCTGGACTTCAACCAGCGTGGCGACGTGCACCTGGACATGGTCGAAGTGATGGTGCTCGACGAAGCCGACCGCATGCTCGACATGGGCTTCATCCCGCAAGTGCGCCAGATCATTCGCCAGACGCCGCCAAAGGCCGAGCGTCAGACGCTGCTGTTCTCCGCGACCTTCACTGAAGACGTGATGAACCTGGCCAAGCAATGGACCACTGATCCTGCGATCGTCGAAATCGAAGTCACCAACGTGGCCAGCGAAAACGTCGAGCAGCACATCTACGCCGTGGCCGGTGCCGACAAATACAAACTGCTCTACAACCTGGTCAACGACAACGGTTGGGAACGGGTAATCGTATTTGCCAACCGCAAGGATGAAGTGCGGCGCATTGAAGAACGCCTGGTGCGCGATGGCATCAACGCTGCGCAACTGTCCGGCGATGTGCCGCAACACAAGCGCATCAAGACTCTGGAAGGCTTCCGCGAAGGCAAGATTCGCGTACTGGTTGCTACCGATGTTGCCGGTCGCGGTATTCACATCGACGGCATCAGCCACGTGATCAACTTCACCCTGCCGGAAGTCCCGGACGACTACGTGCACCGCATCGGTCGTACCGGTCGCGCCGGTGCTGATGGGGTGTCCATCAGCTTTGCCGGTGAAGATGACTCCTACCAGCTACCGTCCATCGAGGCGCTGTTGGGCAAGAAAATCAGCTGTGAAACACCACCGACGCATCTGTTGCGGGCGGTTGAGCGCAAGCGTCCGTAACGGACAACGTGCAAAAAAGGCGCAGCCGGAAACGGACTGCGCTTTTTTTTCGTCCGGCTTTTTCGACAGGGCTTGCTCGTTAAAACAAAAAGTCCATAATAGACAAATTAGTTTACTTCCATGTCCGGAGCCGCCCATGTCCAGTACGCCTCATGTGATCACCCAAGCCCAGGCTCGCGATTTGCTGACACAGATCGACGTGCCGCAGATCATGCGCAAACTGTTTCGCGACCTGGCCGCCGGACAAGCCGTGCAACCGGCGCAGCATCTTGTGGAGTTTCCGAATGGCGCGGGCGACTTCATCAACTACTTGGGCGTGCTGGCGCAAGACGGTGTTTACGGCGTCAAGACGTCGCCCTACATCGTGCGCGAACAGGGGCCGTTGGTGACCGCCTGGACCCTGCTGATGTCGATGCAGACCGGTCAGCCGCTGCTGTTGTGTGATGCCGGCGAACTGACCACGGCGCGCACCGCCGCGACTACCGTGGTGGCGGTCGATGCACTTGCACCTTTGAACGTGACTCGCCTGGCGATCATCGGCAGCGGCAAGGTTGCTCAAGCGCACCTGCATTACGCGAAAAACCTGCGCGACTGGCAGAGTATCAGCCTGTACTCGCCAGGCCTGAGCGAAGATGCGCAAACCATGAGCCAGCTCAAGAGCATCGAACCTCGCCTGAAGATCGTCGACAGCCGCGAAACGGCTATCCAGGACGCGGATGTGATCATGCTCTGCACCTCATCGGCCGGCCCGGTGATCGACCCGTCAAACCTGAACAAACCGGCGCTGATCACCTCGATCAGCACCAATGCTCCTCGTGCCCACGAAGTGCCACCACAGAGCCTCAATGACATGCGGGTGTTCTGTGACTATCGCCTGACCACCCCAGGCTCGGCCGGTGAAATGCTGATCGCCGGCGAGCAGCATGGCTGGGACAAAAACGCGATCGTCGGCGACCTGGCGGATCTGCTCAGCGAGAAGGTGGCGCGTCCCGTTTACGACCGTCACGTGTTCTTCCGCTCGATTGGCCTGGGCCTTGAAGACATTGCGCTGGCCAATGCCATTTACCGTCTCACCCCTGACATCAGATAAACCCGTAGGAGCAAAGCTTGCTCGCGATGACGGCATGTCAGTCAACACTCATGTTGAATGTGCTGGCGTCATCGCGAGCAAGCTTTGCTCCTACAGGAGTTTTCAACCATTTCGGCAATTGCGCCCCTACAGGAGACGTTCATGAGCCAGGCAGACTTCATCATCATCGGCGGCGGAATTGCCGGCGCCTCCACGGGCTTCTGGCTGTCGCAGCACGGGCGAGTGGTGGTACTCGAGCGTGAATCCCATCCGGCCTATCACTCCACCGGACGTTCCGCTGCGCTGTACACCGCGGCTTACGGCACCCCACAGGTTCGTGCATTGACCCAGGCCAGCCGGGATTTTTTCGACAACCCGCCCAGCGGTTTCTGCGAGCACCCGCTGCTGACGCCGCGCGGTGAAATGACCGTGGACTTCACCGGTGATCCGGCCGAATTGAACAATCAATACCTGAGCGCCAAAGCCACGGTCCCGGAGATGCAATTGCTCAGCGCCGAGGAGGCCTGTGTACGCCTGCCGATCCTGCGCCGGGAAAAAGTCCACGGCGCCATCTACGACCCGACCGCCAGCGACATCGACACCGACGCCCTGCATCAGGGTTACTTGCGTGGCATCCGTCGCAATAACGGCGAAGTGCACACCGACACTGAAGTGCTCGGCCTGAGCCGTGATACCGACGGTGCCTGGCAGGTGCAAACCAACAGCCAGACTTTCAGCGCTCCCCTCATCATCAATGCTGCGGGCGCGTGGGCCGACAAGATCGGCACGCTAGCCGGTGCACAACCACTGGGCCTGCAACCGAAACGCCGGGCCGCGTTCATTTTCGCTGGCCCCGAGGGTGTGGATATCCATCATTGGCCGATGCTGGTCAGCCTCGACGAGTCCTTCTATATGAAACCCGACGCCGGGATGTTCCTCGGCTCGCCGGCCAACGCCGACCCGGTTGAACCCCACGACGTGCAGCCTGAAGAGCTGGACATCGCCATGGGCATCTACCAGATCGAAGAAGCCACCACCCTGACGATCCGCCGCCCGACCCGCACCTGGGCCGGCCTGCGCAGCTTCGTCAGTGATGGCGACTTGCTCTCGGGTTTCGATCCGCAGGTGCCGGGGCTGTTCTGGGTGGCGGCTCAAGGGGGTTATGGCATCCAGACCTCACCCGCGATGGGTCAGGCCAGTGCCGCGCTGGTCCGTGGTGAAGCCCTGCCCGAACAACTGACCCGCTTCGGTCTGAGCGCCGAAATGCTCTCCCTCGCTCGTCTGGGTTGATTCACCACCTCAGGTGACGCGCCGACATGATTGCGGCACACTTTCAGAGCCCCGTATTGCGGGGCGCTGAAGTTGCCCGGAGTTCTACTGTATGAAGAGCCGCACCCCATGAACGCCCCAGAAAATGACCCGGCCCTGAACGACTCGTCCCTGGATAACTTCCATGCGATCGCCGATGCCATCGCCACGTTGTTCTTTCCCCATGCCGAGGTGGTGCTGCACGACCTGCGCACGCAAAAGGTCGACTACATCGCCAACAACCTGTCGAAACGGGAAATCGGCGACGACTCCGCACTGGAGGACATGCTCAGCGACGACGTCAGCGAACGAAACATCGGGCCGTACGAAAAGCTGAATTGGGATGGACAGAAGATTCGCAGTCTCAGCACGGTACTGCGCGACAGCGAAGGTCACCCGCTGGCCGTGCTGTGCATCAACCTGAATATTTCGCTGTTCGAAAACGCCAAGGCCGCGCTGGACCTGTTCCTGTCGCCGACCAAGCTGATCCCGCAACCGGACTCACTGTTCCGCGATGACTGGCAGGAACGGATCAACACCTTCCTCCACGCCTGGCTGCGCGAGCGCCAGCTGAGCCTGAACCTGCTGACCCGCGACCACAAACGCGAGCTGGTGCTGGCCCTGCATGCCGAAGGTGCCTTCAAGGGCAAGAGCTCGTCGAACTATGTCGCCAATGTGCTGAACATGGGACGGGCGACGGTGTACAAGCATTTGAAGGAATTGAAGGGTTAGAGATCTGCATTGGCAGTTCCAACCTCATCGCTGGCAAGCCAGCTCCCACAGATTCTGCGGTGATCACATATGTGTGCACGGCGCAGACAATGTGGGAGCGGGCTTGCCCGCGAAAGCGATCTATCAGTCGCCGTAGATATCGGATTTGAAGTACTTCTCGGAAATTTTCTGATACTCGCCATTCGCCCGAATACCGTCGATGGCTGTATTCAGTTGGCTAACCAGTTCGGTATTGCCCTTGCGCACTGCAATCCCCGCGCCCTCGCCCACGTATTTCGGGTCTTTCAGCTCTGGCCCGACAAACGCATAGCCCTTGCCGCGCGGCATCATCAGGAAGTCATTGAGTGGAATGGTATCGGCAAAAATCGCATCGAGACGACCGGCCGCCAGGTCCATGTAGATCTCTTCGTTGTTGCCGTAACGCTTGACGTTGATGCCCTTGGGTTCAAACACCTCGGTGGCATAACGGTCCGTGGTGGTGGCGCGCTGCACTCCGACGGTCTTGCCCTTGACGCTGGCGTACTGGTCGTCCACCACCGCACCTTCTTTCATCACCAGACGCGATGAAGTGAAGTAGTACTTGTGGGTGAAATCGACTGACTTCTTGCGATCTTCGTTGATGGTCATGGACGACAGGGCCATGTCGATTTTCTTCACTTTCAGGGAAGGAATCAGACCGTCGAACTCGCCTTCGACCCACACACACTTGACCTTCATCTGCGCACACAGGGCGTTGCCGATGTCGTAGTCAAAACCCACAATCTCGCCTTTTTCGGTTTTCGAAGCGAACGGTGGATATGCCGCTTCGATACCGATGCGCAAGGTTTTCTCGGCGGCAAATACAGAGCTGCACGCCAACAGGCTCAGGGCCAGACCGGTGATGAGGGGGAATTTCTTCATGTTCGTTCTCTCGCGGGTTGTTGTTGGTTTGGCAAGACAGAAGAAAGAGCAGAAACGGGGCAAAGCCTTTTTTGTACTTATAATTCCATACTGGACTTTTATGTATAAATCGTCAATCGGACAAATGCAGCCCGTGCCGGCCGGTGGTCGGGTGGTAAATAGATGAGTCGTTGGCGATGCAGATGGCCCCTTCACGGGCAAGCCTCGCTCCTACAGGTTTCGCGTCATGATGGGACGGCGCTAAACTTTTAGGAGCAAGGCTTGCCCGCGATGATTGACTGAAGGACGCTACAGCAATTACTGCTTCCAGCGATCCGCCGCAGCATGATCGCTGTCACGCCCTTCCACCCAGCGCGGTCCGTCGCTGGTATTTTCCTTCTTCCAGAACGGCGCGCGGGTTTTCAGGTAGTCCATGACAAAGGCGCAGGCATCGAACGCCGCCTGACGGTGGGCGCTGGCGGCGCCAACGAAGACGATCGGCTCACCCGGTTCCAACGCGCCGATGCGGTGCAACACTTGCAGCTTGAGCAGCGGCCAGCGCTGCTCGGCTTCGAGGGCGATCTTGCCGAGGGCTTTTTCGGTCATGCCAGGATAGTGTTCGAGGAACATCCCGGCCACATCGAGGCCATCATTGAAGTCGCGAACGTAACCGACAAAGCTCACCACCGCGCCGACGCCGACATTCGCATCGTGCATGGCGTTGACTTCAGCGCCGGGATCAAACGCCGTGGATTGCACACGAATGGCCAAGATTCAACCTCCGGTCACGGTCGGAAAAAACGCCACTTCGTCGCCGTCGCTGACCGGTTCGTCGAGTTGGCAAAGGTCTTCATTGCGCGCGCACATCAGATTCTGCTCGCGGAGCACCTCGGCGCCGTCGCGCTGGGCCAACAACACTCGCACGTCATCGACGGTGGCGAAGTTGCCCTCGACGTTTACCGCATCCACACCCAACGCTTCCCGATACCGGGCAAAAAACTTCACGGTGATATTCATGACGGGTCCGCCTGGAAATGCCCGCTCTTGCCGCCGACTTTTTCCAGCAAGCGCACGCTTTCAATGGTCATGCCGCGATCGACGGCCTTGCACATGTCGTAGATCGTCAGCGCCGCGACGCTGGCGGCGGTCAGGGCTTCCATTTCGACACCGGTCTGCCCGGACAATTTGCAGCGCGCGACAATTCGCACGCTGTCGTCACCTTCGGCACTGAGCTCGACTTTCACACCCGTGAGCATCAGCGGGTGGCACAGCGGAATCAAATCACTGGTTTTCTTCGCCGCCTGAATGCCGGCAATGCGCGCTACCGCAAATACATCACCCTTGGGGTGACCGCCACTGACGATCATTTGCAGGGTTTCGGGGAGCATGCGCACCAGCGCTTGGGCCGTCGCCTCACGGAACGTCACGGCTTTTTCAGTGACGTCGACCATGTTGGCGCGACCTTGGGAATCGAGATGAGTCAGCACGGGATTACTCCTGATCAGGAGCGTCGATTGTAAACCTGCGGGTCAATTTTCCGCACGCACGATTATCGGACGTCCCCCTGTAGGAGCGAGCCTGCTCGCGAAAAACGCAAGAACAACGTGGTCATTCAGGCAACACGCATTATCGTTCACGTCCATCGCAAGCAGGCTCGCTCCTACAGGGGTTATATGTCGGGCATAAGAATCCGGGCGGCTTTGTCGGCCGCCCGGTTTGGGTGAAGGATTACAAATGCGATTCGGCGTATTCGGCCAGGATCGAACGAGGCACCCCTTGCAGGGTGATGTGCACCCCGTTCGGGAAATCCTTGAAGCGCTCAGTGAGGTAGGTCAGCCCGGAACTGGTCGCGGACAGGTAAGGGGTGTCGATTTGCGCCAGGTTGCCCAGGCACACCACTTTCGAACCGGCGCCGGCACGGGTGATGATGGTTTTCATCTGGTGCGGCGTGAGGTTCTGGCATTCATCGATCAGGATCAGACTCTGCTGGAAGCTGCGGCCCCGAATGTAGTTGAGGGATTTGAACTGCAACGGCACTTTGCTGAGGATGTAGTCGACGCTGCCATGGGTGCTTTCGTCATCCATGTGCAAGGCTTCGAGGTTGTCGGTGATGGCGCCCAGCCACGGCTCCATTTTTTCCGCTTCGGTGCCGGGCAGGAAACCGATTTCCTGGTCCAGGCCCTGCACGCTGCGGGTGGCGATGATCCGCCGGTAACGCTTGCTGACCATGGTCTGCTCGATCGCAGCCGCCAGTGCCAGAATGGTTTTACCGGAACCGGCAGCACCGGACAGGTTGACCAGGTGGATGTCCGGATCGAGCAAGGCGAAAAGCGCCAGGCTCTGATAGATGTCACGCGGTTTGAGACCCCAAGCCTCCTGATGCAACAGCGGTTCCTGGTGCAAGTCCAGAATCAGCAGCTGGTCGTTCTCAATCTCCTTGATCCAGCCGACAAAGCCCTGCTCATCAATGATGAACTCGTTGATGTGCACCGCTGGCAAATTGTCGATCAGCTTCACCTGATGCCAGGTGCGACCATGCCCCTGACGAGTCTCGACCTTGCTCACCAGATCCCAGAAGGAGCCCGTCATGTTGTGGTAGCCGTTGGGCAGCAGCGACACATCGTCGACCAGTTGGTCGGTGCTGTAGTCCTCGGCCGCGATCCCGCACGCGCGAGCTTTGAGGCGCATGTTGATGTCTTTGGTGACCAGCACGACAGGTTTTTTCGGGTCGTGGGTATGCAGATCGATCAACTGGTTGATGATTTTATTGTCGTTCAGATGCTCGGGCAGAATGATGCTGGGCTCGGCACGCTTACTCATCAGAATTGACAGCAAACCTTTCGGCCCGCCCTTGCCCCGCTGAATCGGCACGCCCTGTTCAACGTCCTCGGGTGAGGCATCGCCCAGGGTCTTGTCGATCAGCCGGATGGCCTGACGGCATTCGGCGGCAACGCTGTGATGGCCGCTCTTGAGCTTGTCCAGCTCTTCCAGCACGGTCATCGGGATGGCGACGTGGTGTTCTTCGAAGTTGAGCAGCGCGTTTGGATCGTGAATCAATACGTTGGTATCGAGTACATAAAGGATTGGCTGGTTGGAAGAAGAGCTACGTCCGTGATCATCCATACTCGGTCACCTTTGTCAGAGCCAGTCGACGCAATACCTTGGCGGTGCTGCGCCTCGAAGTGGCCGCCGAATCTCACCAGCACAGATCCTAGTGACTGCAAACAAACGGGTCTTGGAAGACGCCACCTGTGTTGCAGGTTTCGGCGGTCTGTCTTCGTAATACTCCAAAACCCATGACAGAAAAAAGCACTTTGACGTTTTTTTGAAGTTTATTTTTCAGAGTGACGAAAAGCGCTTGGCGGACTGCCATCACCCGTTTAAAGTCGGAGATCAACCTGCAACGAATCCCCTCCTGAAATCGCCTTTTGCCCAATGTTTACGGGGTTTTGACCTTTTCAGCGAAACCCGCTCTGACAGTCTTCCCAACCGATCCCGCTTTGCGACGTTTGCGTCATCAGCCAAGGCAGCGCCGTTTTCACGCCATCCTGCTTCACATTGAAATTGATCACGCCATGACGCCACAGCAGCATCAAGGTCAGCACCCGTTGTGCGCTCTGATTGGCCTTGAGTTTGCCTGCGCCGTCCTGGGCATCGATATCCCATAGCGCCACCTGCAAGCCCTGAGCCTTGAAGAAACCTTCGGCATCGGCGCGGCGCTGACCATCGGGCGGGCGAAACAGCGGCACAAAATTTTCCGGCAGCTTGCCTTTGATCAGCTCGACACTGCGCCGCACCGAGTCCTGCCAGTCCTGCCAGTGGCTGTGGGAACGAAACTCCCAGCCTTGCACACCGACGCATTGGGCCGAGTACGTCGATTGCAGGCTGGCGACCGAACGCTCCGTCAGCCGGGCCTGGATGTCCCTGCCGAGCACGAAAAACGTGCCGCTCATGTTGGCCTTGCGCAGGTACTCGCTGACCCAGGCCGTGTTATCCGGTGCTGCATTGGCCGCGCTGTCGAACGTCAGCAAAAACAACCGGTCATGCATTGCCTCGCCGTTGCGCTCAAAGTCACCAAAACGATCGACTTCGCTGCTGGTCTGCGGGAAGAGCGCAGCCTTGCGCAGTTGCTCGTCGAGGTACTGGCCATGGAACGCACGACTCGGTTCCGCCCAACGGGTGTAGTAGCTGTCTTCGCTGATCTGGAACTTGGCGGCTTGTTCACGCAGGGTGGGCATGTCCTCGACCAGGAAACAGAAGGACGCATCCTGATCGCAGCTCTGTTGAGCGAAATTGTAATTGGCAAGCAAGCGCTGCCACAGGCGTTGGCGAACCCGGTTGACCGAGTCCAGATTGATCGTGCGCAAGCCCAAACGCTGGGCCAACGCGGGTTCGTCGAGGGACTCGCTGGCCAGCAGCACACTGGCGAACATGAGGATTTCCGCACGCGAGGCGACATCGAACAATGTCGGGTTGCCGAGTTGTTCCGGCCAGGTGCTGCGATCGAGCGTCGCCACGTCGCCCGGCGCCGCCAGGGCGCCGAAGCTCAAAAGCCAGGCCGAGAGTAGAAAAACAATGCGCAATGGGATGTCTCCATAACAAAACCCGCGCGGCACTATAGCTGATCCGACCGCAACTCCCGCAGCCAAGCCGAACGCCTTGTGCGAGGTAGCTTGCTCCCGCAGCCAAGCCGACTCATTGTGGCGAGGGAGCTTGCTCCCGCTGGGCTGCGAAGCAGACCCAACCCGGCGACCTCATTCCGCCAGGCTAAATACGTGCCCCCTCTTGCGACCGCTTCGCGCTCGAGCGCGAGCAAGCTCCCTCGCCACAGAAGCCCATCCTGGCAAACCATCGATCACCTATCACCTTGATAGCTGGAGTCATTGAGGCCAACCCCCTAGAATCGCCGCCACGATTAAAGGAGACGACTTCATGCTGATGGTGATTTCCCCCGCCAAGACCCTCGACTACGAAACACCGCCGGCGACGCAGCGCTTTACCCAGCCGCAGTATCTGGACCACTCCCAGGAACTGATCATGCAACTGCGCGACCTGACGCCGGCGCAGATCAGCGAGTTGATGCACGTCTCCGACAAAATCGGCGGCCTCAACGCTGCGCGCTTCGGCAGCTGGACACCCGCCTTCACTCCGGATAACGCCAAGCAGGCGCTACTGGCGTTCAAGGGCGATGTGTACACCGGGCTGAATGCGCAAACCTTCAGCGAAGCCGATTTCGATTACGCCCAGCAACACCTGCGCATGCTATCGGGCTTGTACGGCCTGCTGCGCCCACTGGATTTGATGCAACCGTATCGCCTGGAAATGGGCACCAAACTGGCCAATGCCCGTGGCAAGGACCTGTACGCCTTCTGGGGCACGCGGATCAGCGAATGGTTGAACGAAGCCCTGGCCGATCAAGGTGACGACATATTGCTCAACCTCGCGTCCAACGAGTATTTCTCGGCGGTCAAACGCAGCGCCTTGAACGCGCGCATTATCAATACCGAGTTCAAGGACCTCAAGAACGGTCAGTACAAGATCATCAGCTTCTATGCGAAAAAGGCCCGAGGCATGATGAGTCGCTTCGTCATCGAAGAACGCATCGACGACCCGGCAGCGCTCAAAAACTTTGATGTGCAGGGCTATCGTTACAGCGCCGAGCAGTCAAAACCGGACAGTCTGGTGTTCCTGCGCGACCACGCACCAGAGTGATGCGCAAGCACCGCGCAGGAAGGGTCAACCCCCTCCTGCGCCGTCACTGATCGTCCGACAATCTCCCCGCCAGTTCGCCAGTCAATTGGCGCCAAAAAACCATCGATCATTTTTCTAACTTTAGTTTCACTCGACTTCAATCATTTTTTTACGTAGTGGCACTGACTTTTTTTAACAGTAGTGGCACAAAAATATCCCCTCCGACGATCCGCCTATATATAAAGGGCGAAACGGCAAGTGCTATCAAAATGAGAGCAGTGCCATCTTTCTCAATATTTCAAAAAATTTCAGATTTCGCGATGGGCGGGCTGGAACTATGTCCAAATGCACCGCTCATACCACCGGTAACGATTCTCGCCGAGACTGTACGAGATAACTTACGCAGAGAAGTGATTCATGTAGCGAAGTTGCAATACAAACTTTCGCCAACTAATCCCTGATTTGGGCAACATCAAGCGGACAGGAGATAACGCATTAACACTATCCCCTACAAGGCCAAGGCCGCGCCCCTATAAACGTGCTCACCCGAGCACCCAACCGCTTGATCCACGGGCTATCCGCCTGAGATTGAGCGCGCAGCACCCGTGCACGAACACCCTCTGAACAGGGGGGTTGGCTGCATAACAGGGCAAGTCATAACAACAAGGCCTAGTTGCGCACACCTTGAGTGCACTTATTTAGACACTCGGAACTTTTATGCCAGCACACGGCACAGCTGCGCCTGTAAGCCGCACTTCCGAGTGCACTTTGACCGCTGAAAACATTAACTCCGGCCATCTAATGGCTTGGTAAAACACAAGCTTGATAACGAGGTAATTTCGATGCGCATCAGCATATTTGGTTTGGGTTACGTTGGCGCAGTGTGTGCCGGTTGCCTGTCTGCACGGGGTCATGACGTCGTTGGCGTCGATGTTGCCAAAGACAAGATCGATATGATCAACGCGGGCAAATCGCCAATCGTTGAACCAGGCCTGGGTGAACTTCTGGCGCAAGGTATCCAGACCGGTCGCCTGCGTGGCACCACCAATTTCGCCGAGGCGATTCGCGACACCGACCTGTCGATGATCTGCGTCGGCACGCCGAGCAAGAAGAACGGCGACCTGGAGCTGAACTACATCGAAGCCGTGTGCCGCGAGATCGGTTTTGTCCTGCGTGACAAGTCCACCCGCCACACCATCGTGGTGCGCAGCACCGTGTTGCCGGGCACCGTGGCCAACGTGGTCATCCCGATTCTCGAAGACTGCTCCGGCAAGAAGGCCGGCGTTGATTTCGGCGTGGCCGTGAACCCTGAGTTCCTGCGTGAAAGCACCGCGATTGCCGACTACGACCAGCCGCCGATGACTGTGATCGGTGAGTTCGACAAAGCATCGGGTGACGTTCTGCAATCGCTGTACGAAGAACTCGACGCGCCGATCATCCGCAAGGACATCGCCGTTGCCGAGATGATCAAGTACACCTGCAACGTATGGCACGCCACCAAGGTGACCTTCGCCAACGAGATCGGCAACATCGCCAAGGCTGTCGGCGTCGACGGCCGCGAAGTGATGGACGTGGTCTGTCAGGACAAGACCCTGAACCTGTCGCAGTACTACATGCGTCCAGGCTTCGCTTTCGGCGGTTCCTGCCTGCCCAAAGACGTGCGTGCCCTGACCTACCGCGCCGGTTCGCTGGACGTGGAAGCGCCGCTGCTGAACTCGCTGATGCGCAGTAACGAATCCCAGGTTCAGAACGCCTTCGACATCGTTTCCAGCCACGACAAACGCAAAGTCGCCCTGCTGGGCCTGAGTTTCAAGGCCGGTACCGACGACCTGCGCGAGAGCCCGCTGGTTGACCTGGCGGAAATGCTGATCGGCAAGGGCTTCGACCTGAAGATCTACGACAGCAACGTTGAATACGCCCGCGTCCACGGTGCGAACAAGGACTACATCGAGTCGAAGATCCCGCACGTCTCGTCCCTGCTCGATTCCGACTTCGACGCGGTGATCAACAACTCCGACGTGATCATCCTGGGTAACCGTGACGAGAAATTCCGCGCCCTGGTCAAGGACGTTCCGCACGGCAAGCAGGTGATCGACCTGGTCGGCTTCATGTCCAAGGCCACCAGCGCCAGCGGCCGCACCGAAGGCATCTGCTGGTAACACGGAATCCCGTCTCGGATAGCGCACTTTCGCGCATGAAAAACCTGTAGGAGCAAGGCTTGCCCGCGATGGCGATCTCAAGTGTGTCATCGCCGGCAAGCCGCGCTCCTACAGGGGGCGAGGGGCTCGCAAATGACTTTAGGATTCCGATTATGCACAGGCTAAAGCACGGCCTACTCCAGGCCGCCGGTTGGCTGTTTTATCTAAGTTTACTGATGGGCATCGCCATGGCGTTGCCTGTGTCCACATTCGACTCCGAGTCGAAGGACTTCATTTTCCTGATCGGTATCGTCGGTATCTGGCGCTACTCGATGGGTGCCACGCACTTCCTGCGCGGCATGCTGTTTCTGTACGTGGTCTACCCGCACCTGCGGCGCAAAGTGCGCAAGCTGGGCAAGGCGGCGGACCCGTCCCATGTCTTCTTGATGGTCACCAGTTTCCGTATTGACGCCCTGACCACCGCGCAGGTCTACAGCTCGGTGATTCGCGAAGCGATCGACTGCGGCCTGCCGACCACCATGGTCTGCTCCATCGTGGAAATGTCCGATGAGCTGCTGGTGAAAAGCCTGTGGAAACGGATGAATCCGCCACCGCATGTGAAGCTCGACTTCGTGCGCATTCCCGGCACCGGCAAGCGCGATGGCCTGGCTTACGGTTTCCGCGCCATCTCCCGTCACCTGCCGGATGACCGCGCGGTCGTGGCGGTGATCGACGGCGATACCGTGCTCGGCGAAGGCGTCGTGCGCAAGACCGTGCCGTGGTTCCAACTGTTCGGCAACGTCGGCGGCCTGACCACCAACGAGTTCTGCGAAGTACGCGGCGGCTACATCATGAGCGAATGGCACAAGCTGCGTTTCGCCCAGCGTCACATCAACATGTGCTCGATGGCTTTGTCCAAGCGCGTGTTGACCATGACCGGGCGCATGTCGGTGTTCCGCGCCACCGTGGTCACCAACCCGGAATTCATCGCCGACGTGGAAAGCGACTCGCTGCAACACTGGCGCCTGGGTCGCTTCAAGTTCCTGACCGGCGACGACAAATCGAGCTGGTTCAGCCTGATGCGCCTGGGCTACGACACGTTCTACGTGCCCGATGCCGCGATCAACACCGTTGAGCATCCGCCGGAAAAGAGCTTCATCAAGGCCAGCCGCAAATTGATGTTCCGCTGGTACGGCAACAACCTGCGCCAGAATTCCCGCGCCCTGGGCCTTGGCATCAAGCGCCTCGGTGCGTTCACGTCGGTGGTGCTGTTCGATCAGCGCGTGTCGATGTGGACCTCGCTGCTCGGCCTGACCGTAGCGATCATCGCCAGCTTCAAGTACGGCACCGCCTTCATCCTGGTGTACCTGCTGTGGATCGGTATCACTCGCCTGATCCTGACCCTGTTGCTGTCCTGTTCCGGCCACCGGATCGGGCCGGCTTACCCGGCGATTCTCTATTACAACCAGATCGTCGGCGCGCTGGTGAAGATCTACGTGTTCTTCCGCCTCGACCAACAGTCCTGGACTCGCCAGCCCACATCCCTGACCCGTGATCTCGCCAGCTTTCAACGTTGGTTCAACACCTGGTCGTCTCGGACCATGACCTTCTCCGCCGGCAGCATTTTTGTCGCCGTGCTGCTGATGATGGTCTGACCGCCCCCTTATTGAATTAACAAGGAAATCGCCTCTATGAATACCGCCGTCAATGCCAACGTAGTCCATGAATCCGAAGCCCAGCGCCAACACGCCCGCGTGAAAATTCCGGCCAAGCTGCGTTTCTTCGGCCCCGACCGGACACCGGTCGAAGCGCGAGTGATCGACCTGTCCGCCGGTGGCCTGGCCTTCAATGCCGGGCAACTGCCACTGAAGGTCGGCGACAAATACAAGGCTCGTCTGCAATTCGTCATCGACAACCTTGGCTTGGCCATGGATGTGGAGCTGCAGGTGCGCTCCAATGATCGCGAGACCGGTCGTACCGGTTGCCAGTTCCAGAACCTGGAACCGCAAGACATCTCGACCTTGCGCCACCTGATCACTTCGCACCTGGCCGGCGACATCGTCACCATCGGCGAAGTGCTGGCGACCCTGCAGCGCGACAACTTCACCAAGGCGCGCAAGAGCAAGGACGGCGGCCACGGCATGAGCGCGTTCGGCCGCATGAAAGCCGTGACCTTCAGCCTGGGCATTTTCGTCGTCGGCCTGGCGGCATTCGGTTTCATCTTCAAGTCGGTGTACGGCATGTACTTCGTCAGCCACGCCCAGGCCGGCCTGGTCAGCGTGCCGGGCGTGAACATCACCATGCCCCGCGACGGTACCGTGCAGAGCCTGGTGAAGTCCGACGGCGTGGCCGCCAAAGGCGCACCGCTGGCGACGTTCAGCACCAGCATGCTCGACGTGCTCAAGGGCCATCTGGAAGACGACCAACTGTCGCCGGCCAAAGTTGAAGAACTGTTCGGCAAGCAAATGACCGGCACCCTGACCTCGCCATGCGATTGCACCGTGGCCCAGCAAATGGTCGCCAACGGTCAGTACGCCAGCAAGGGCGATGTGATCTTCCAACTGGTGCCGCGCAACACCGAAGCCAACGTTGAAGCGCGCTTCACCTACCGCCAGTTCGCTGACGTACTGCCAGGCACCGCGGTGCGCTTCCAGATCGCCGGTGAAGACAAGACCCGCACCGGCAAGATCGTCAGCAGCACCAGCCTGAAAAGCGCCGACCTGTCGTCCGACATTCGCGTGCTGATCCAGCCTGACGAAGCCCTGGACAGCACCCTCGCCGGCCGCCCGGTTGAAGTCAACAGCGACCGCGGCCCGAACCTGAACTGGCTGATCGACAAAGCCATGGCTGCTGGTCTGTAACCGGAGGACATGCCCGTGACTACCCCACCAACCCCAAGAACACCGCTGTCCCTGTGGGAGCGAGCCTGCTCGCGATGGGATCCGCGCGGTTTGTCTGATGCACCGAGCCGTCTGCATCGCGAGCAGGCTCACTCCTACAAGGGTTCTCTGTGTGCCGTCGCATTGGCCGTCAGCCTTGCCGGTTGCGCCGGCCTGCCTGACCAGCGCCTGGCCAACGAAGCGCTCAAGCGCGGCGACACCGCCACCGCGGCAGCGAACTATCAACAGTTGGCAAGCCTGGGCTACAGCGAAGCCCAGGTCGGCCTGGCCGACATTCAGGTCGACAGCCGCGACCCGGCGCAAATGAAACAGGCCGAGGCGACCTACCGCGCCGCTGCCAGCGTTTCGCCGCGGGCCCAGGCGCGTCTCGGTCGCCTGCTGGTGGCCAAGCCCGGCTCCACCGAAGCCGAGCAGCACGAAGCCGAGACTCTACTCAAGAAAGCCGCCGCTGCTGGCGAAGGCAACACCTTGATCCCGTTGGCGATGCTGTACCTGCAGTACCCGCACAGCTTCCCCAACGTGAATGCCCAGCAGCAGATCAGCCAATGGCGCGCCGAAGGCAAGCCGGAAGCCGGTCTGGCGCAAGTGCTGTTGTATCGCACCCAAGGCACTTACGATCAGCACCTGGACGACGTGGAAAAGATCTGCAAAGCCGCGATCAACACCACCGATATCTGCTACGTCGAACTGGCCACGGTCTACCAGAAAAAAGCCCAGCCTGAACAACAGGCCGAGTTGATCAAACAGATGCAGGCCGGTCATGCCCGCGGCACCGTAACGGCCCAACGTGTCGACAGCGTCGCCCGTGTCCTGGCCGATGCGAACCTCGGCACGCCTGACGAAAAAACCGCACAGTCGTTGCTCGAACCGATCGCTCCGGGTTACCCGGCATCGTGGGTCACCCTCGCGCAACTGCTCTACGACTTCCCCGAACTGGGCGACGTCGATCAGATGATGAAGTACCTGGACAACGGCCGCGCTGCCGACCAACCGCGTGCCGAGTTGTTGCTGGGCAAACTCTACTACGAAGGCAAGATGGTCCCGGCCGACGCCAAGGTCGCCGAAGAACACTTCCAGAAAGCCGTCGGCCGCGAAGTCGCCGCCGATTACTACCTCGGCCAGATCTATCGCCGTGGCTACCTGGGCAAGGTCTATCCGCAAAAGGCCCTCGATCACCTGCTGACCGCTGCGCGCAATGGTCAGAACAGCGCCGACTTTGCCATCGCCCAGCTGTTCTCCCAAGGCAAAGGCACCAAGCCTGACCCGCTCAATGCGTACGTCTTCAGCCAATTGGCCAAGGCCCAGAACACTCCGCAGGCCACCGAGCTTGCACAAACACTCGAAGCGCAACTGCCGCCTGCGCAACTGGCCCAAGCCCAACGTCTGTTGAAACAGGAACAGGCCGTGCGCGGCAACTTGAGCCAGAACACGCTGCCGCTGCATGCCCTGCAAGAAGAAGATGGCGAGGAATCCCTATGAAATTGAATCCATTCATGAAGGCCGGTATCGGTCTCACGTTCGCGCTGATCTGGTCTTGCCCGACACTCGCGGCGATGACTGAAGACACCAAGAACTTTGGCCTGGACGTGAAGATCACCGGTCAGTTCGAAGACGACCGTGACCTGGGCACCCAGAGCGGTGGCGATGTCAACGGCCTCGGCCTCGACTTGCGTCCGTGGGTCTATGGCGAAAGCGGCGCGTGGAGCGCCTACGCCATGGGTCAGGCGGTGACGTCTACCGACATCATCGAGACCGACACCCTGCAACAGTCCGACGGTGCCGAGAACACCAACAACAACGACCGCGAAACCAAGAAGAACTACCTGGCGATGCGCGA
The DNA here is from genome assembly GCF_004307635.1 of Pseudomonas sp. Sample_22. Taxonomy (NCBI): domain Bacteria; kingdom Pseudomonadati; phylum Pseudomonadota; class Gammaproteobacteria; order Pseudomonadales; family Pseudomonadaceae; genus Pseudomonas; species Pseudomonas sp. Sample_22. The sequence continues at coordinate 130,080 of NZ_RCNY01000013.1, read as the reverse complement.
GTTCTGGGTCGGCTACAGCGGCTTCACGCCCTACCCCGGCGAGATCCTGAAGTTTGGTCGCCAGCGCCTGCGCAATGACGACGGCCAGTGGCGCGACACCAATATCGAGGCCCTGAACTGGACCTTCGACACCACGCTGCTGCGCGCCAACGTGGGTATCGCCGAACGCTTCAGCGAGTACCGCACCGACTTGAAAGAACTGGCCCCTGAAGACAAGGATCGCCTGCACGCTTACGCCGACGCGGCGTACCAGTGGACACCGGGCAACTGGGTCGGCATTCGTGGTCATCACACCCACGACGACGGCAAGCTCGATTACCCGACGCCCGGCGAAGCCAGCGATTCGCTGGACAAGAAACAGAACGGCGACATCAGCTGGCTGGGCCTCACCGCCGACAGCGACGCCTACAACTGGCGCAACACCAACACCGTCAACTACTGGGGCAGCATCACCGGCATGAGCGGTGACCGCGACACGGTCAACCCGCTGAACGCCGATGGCAGCGCTCCGGCGCAAGCCAAGCGCAGCGGCGATGTCGACGGCTGGGCCACGGACCTGGGCGTGCGTCTGCGCCTCGATCCGCAATGGCAAGTGGGTGCCGCCTATGCCCGTGCCAGCGAAGACTACGAACAGAACGGCCTGGAAAGTAACCGCTCGAACTACACCGGTACCCGCTCGCGCGTGCACCGTTTCGGCGAAGCGTTCCGTGGCGAAATGAACAACCTGCAATCGGCCACGCTGTTCGGTTCGTGGATGCTCAACGACGAATACGACGCCAGCCTGATCTACCACAAATTCTGGCGTGTCGACGGCAACAAACCGGTCGGCAGCAACGGCATCGACGCGGTGCAGAACAACACCGACGACGTGACCGGCGCAATCCTTTCCAGCACCTCCCTGCCGCTGAACGATGGCGAGAAAGACCTCGGTCAGGAAATGGATCTGGTCGTCACCAAGTACTTCAAGCAAGGCTTGCTGCCGGCCTCGATGAGCCAGGCGATCGACGAGCCTTCGGCGCTGGTGCGCTTGCGTGGCGGCGTGTTCAAGCCGGGTGATGCGTACGGCAAGGAAGTCGACTCGTACATGCACCGCGCATTCATCGACGTGATCTGGCGCTTCTGATGCACATTGCGAAGGGAGTCTCCCAGATGAATCATCAAGCCCGAAAAGGCTCGATCAGCCTGTTGGCCGGCGCCATGCTGCTGGCCAGCGCGACTGCCTTCGCCAATGTGGAGCCAGCGGCTCCTCTAGCCGGCAAGCAGGCGACCGTGGCCAAGGAGCTGCAACAGGCCAAGACCTATACCGTCAGCAGTGCACCGACCGCGCCGCTGGAACTGGCCACGCCGAAGCTGCCGGACGTTTCCGGCTACACCGCCGAGGCCATCGCGGCGAAAATCGTGCGCGGCAAAGCGGGCAAGATCAGTGTGCGCCGGATGATGCAGGAAGACGCTCTGAAGGACTTCATCGGCGGCGACAACAAGATGGCCGAATGGGTGGTGCGCCAGCACGGCATCCCTCAGGCGATCTTTGTCGACGACGGCTACATGAACCTCAAGGACCTGGCGAAGAAGCTGCCCAAGCAGTATTTCAGCGAAACCTCGCCGGGTGTGTTCCTGGCCAGATTGCCGATCGTGGTCGGCCGTAACGGCATCCTCGAAATCGACAAACAGACCCAGGAATTGCGTCTGTCCCAGGAAGCCGGTTCGTTCCTGGTCAACGACGGCAAATTGTTCGTGCGTGACACCAGGATCACTGGCTGGCGCGAGAAGGACAACGGCCCGGCGACGTTCAAGTCGCCAAAGGAATTCCGTCCGTTCCTGCTGGCATGGGGCGGCACCGAGACCTACATCGCCAACAGCAAGCTCGCCAGTTTCGGTTATGCCAACAGTAAGTCCTACGGCGTGAGTATTTCCCAGTACACGCCGAACATGGCCAAGGTGCTCAAGCGTCCTGAGCCGACCGGCTGGATCGTCGGTTCCGAATTCTCGGACATGTGGTACGGCTTCTACTGCTACGAAACCAGCAACTTCGTAGTCAAGGGCAACACCTACAAAGACAACATCGTCTACGGCATCGACCCCCACGACCGTTCCCACGGCCTGATCATTGCCGACAACACGGTGTACGGAACGAAGAAGAAGCACGGGATCATTATTTCCCGTGAAGTCAACGACAGCTTCATCTTCAACAACCGCAGCTACGACAACAAGTTGTCGGGCCTGGTGATCGACCGTAACAGCGTCAACAACCTGATCGCCTACAACGAGATCTATCAGAACCACACCGACGGCATCACCCTCTACGAGAGTGCCGACAACCTGCTGTGGGGCAACAAAGTCGTCAGCAACCGCCGCCACGGCATCCGCATTCGTAACAGCGTGAACATTCGTCTCTACGAAAACATCGCCATGGCCAACGGTTTGACCGGCGTCTATGGCCACATCAAAGACCTGACCAACACCGACCGAGACATCAAGCTCGACCCGTTCGACGCCCAGGTGTCGCTGATCGTGGTCGGCGGTGAACTGGCGGCCAACGGCAGCGGCCCGCTGTCCATCGACTCGCCGCTGAGCGTCGAGTTGTATCGCGTGTCCATGCTCGCCCCGACCAAATCCAGTGGCATCAGCTTCTCGGGGATTCTCGGTGAGCGCCAGGATGAAATTCTCGACTTGCTGGTACGCCAGCAGAAAGCCGTGCTGATCGACCCTGTCGAACGCCAGACCGAAATGCAGGACTGAGGATAATTTTATGCACCCACACTTGATCAAATTACTCAGCCTGTCGGCCCTGACCGCGGGCATTCTCGCGGCCAGTGGCGGCGCCCGTGCCGATGAAGTCCAGGCACCCAAATTTTCCGCTGAACCGTGCTGCAGCCTCTGCCCGGCCGCTCACGATGCGAAGAATTACACCACACGTTATCAGCAGAATTTCACCACGCTGGTGCAGGCCCAGGGCGACTGGTTGTTCCGTACGCAAGAAGACTTGCGCACCGAGTTCGACACCACCCCCGCCGGCTACAAACGCATGAAACAACTGCACGATGCGTTCAAGAGCAAAGGCGTGGAACTGGTCATCGTTTACCAGCCGACCCGTGGCCTGGTGAACCGCAACAAGCTCAACCCGGCGGAGAAAGCCAGCTACGACTTCGACAAGGCGTTGCGCAACTACAAGACCATGCTCGGCCGTTTCGCGCAGATGGGTTACGTAGTGCCGGACCTGTCGCCGCTGACCAACGAACAACTGCCCGAGACCCTGCCCGCCCACGACTTTTACTTCCGCGGCGACCAGCACTGGACACCGTACGGCGCGCAGCGCACAGCGAAAATCGTTGCCGAAAAGGTCAAGCAGATCCCGGCCTTCGCCGACATTCCCAAGCGTGAATTCGAGACCCATAAGTCGGGTCGCATGGGCAAGACCGGAACATTGCACAACATGGCCGGTCAACTCTGTGGCACCAGCTACGCGATCCAGTACATGGATCAATTCACCACCGAGCCAAAAGGTGAAGCAGGCGATGGCGATCTGTTCGGCGACTCCGGCAATCCGGAGATCACCCTGGTCGGCACCAGCCACAGTGGCAAGAACTACAACTTCGCCGGTTTCCTCGAAGAGGCCATCGGCGCCGACATTCTCAACGTGGCGTTCCCCGGCGGTGGCCTGGAAGGTTCGATGCTGCAGTACCTGGGCAGCGAGGAGTTCCAGAAGAACCCACCGAAAATTCTCATCTGGGAATTCTCGCCGCTCTATCGCCTCGACCAGGAAACCATCTACCGCCAGATGATGGCGTTGCTGGACAACGGTTGCGAAGGCAAGGATGCACAGATGTCCGGGAGCGCCACCCTGAAGCCGGGCAAAAACGAATTGATGGTCAACAGCAAAAACCTCGACCTGCGTAACAGCAGTCACCAGGTCGACATCCGCTTCGCCGACACGTCGGTGAAAACCTTGCAAGCCACCCTCTGGTACATGAACGGTCGCCACGAGGACATCAAGATCGAAAAACCGGAAACCTCCGAGACTGACGGACGTTTCGCCTTCGAGTTGCGCACGGACGAAGACTGGGCCTCGCAGAATCTGCTGGCCGTTGAAGTCCAGGGCCCGGAAAAAGCGGGCGCCGCGCCACAGAAAGTCGAAGCGAAAATCTGCAAACGCAACGTGTTCCCGGGCGCTGAGCAACGTACCGCTTCAGCCGGGCAATGAGGTCTGCTATGCGAAATCCGAAACTGGCAACACTGACGCTTTTGAGCCTGGCGATGTTCGCCGGTGCGACCCAGGCGGCGGCGCCTTTGCGTCCGCCACAGGGTTACTTCGCGCCGATCGAGAAAGTCAAAACCGGCGACAAGAGCGAAGGCTGCGAAGCAATGCCGACGCCGTACACCGGCTCGCTGCAATTTCGCAGCAAGTACGAAGGTTCGGACAAGGCCCGTTCGACCCTGAACGTGCAATCGGAAAAAGCCTTCCGCGACAGCACCGCCGATATCACCAAGATCGAGCGCGGCACCAGCAAGCGCGTCATGCAATTCATGCGTGACGGTCGCCCGGAACAACTGGAATGCACGCTCAACTGGCTTACGGCATGGGCCAAGGCGGATGCGTTGATGTCCAAGGACTTCAACCACACCGGCAAGTCGATGCGCAAATGGGCACTGGGCAGCATGGCGTCCTCGTACATTCGCCTGAAGTTTTCCGACTCCCGTCCGCTGGCCAATCATCAGCAAGAGTCGCAGCTGATCGAGGCCTGGTTCAGCAAGATGGCCGACCAGGTGGTCAGCGATTGGGACAACCTGCCGCTGGAAAAAACCAACAACCATTCGTACTGGGCCGCCTGGTCGGTGATGGCAACCGCCGTCGCCACCAACCGCCGCGACCTGTTCGACTGGGCCGTGAAGGAATACAAGGTCGGCGCCAATCAGGTCGACGCCCAGGGCTTTTTGCCTAACGAACTCAAGCGTCAGCAACGTGCGTTGGCCTACCACAACTATGCCCTGCCGCCGCTGGCGATGATCGCCAGTTTCGCCCAGGTCAACGGAGTGGACTTGCGTCAGGAAAACAACGGCGCACTGAAACGCCTGGGTGACCGGGTACTCGCCGGGGTCAAGGACCCGGACGAATTCGAGCAGAAGAACGGTAAGGAACAGGACATGACCGACCTCAAGGTCGACTCGAAATTCGCCTGGCTCGAACCGTTCTGCTCGCTCTACACCTGCGCGCCGGACGTGCTGGAGAAGAAGCATGACATGCAACCGTTCAAGACTTTCCGCCTGGGTGGAGACTTGACCCGGGTCTACGACCCGGCCAATGAAAAGGGCAAAAAGGGCAGTTGAGTCAACGCTGATCGTTCCCACGCTCTGCGTGGGAATGCAGCCCGTGACGCTCCGCGTCACATGCCGAAGCGGACGCAGAGCGTCCATTGAGGCATTCCCACGCAGAGCGTGGGAACGATCATGTACCTCCCCCGGTTTTCGGTGGGGGGTTTGGGGGGGCCGTTGGCCCTTGACTGTTGGTTCAAACAAGGAGAGATCGGGATGGTTTTTTCGTCCAACGTGTTCCTGTTTTTGTTCTTGCCGATCTTTCTCGGCTTGTACTACCTGAGCGGGCAACGCTATCGCAATCTGTTGCTGCTGATTGCCAGCTACGTGTTCTATGCCTGGTGGCGTGTGGACTTTCTGGCGCTGTTCGCAGCGGTCACGCTGTGGAACTACTGGATCGGCCTGAAGGTCGGTGCCGCCGGTGTCCGGACCAAACCGGCACAACGCTGGTTGCTGCTCGGAGTGGCTGTCGACCTGTGCATCCTCGGCTACTTCAAGTACGCCAACTTCGGCGTCGACAGCATCAACGCGATGATGACGTCGGTGGGCCTGGAGCCGTTCATTCTGACCCACGTGCTGTTGCCGATCGGTATCTCGTTCTACATCTTCGAGTCCATCAGCTACATCATCGACGTCTACCGTGGCGACACCCCGGCGACCCGCAACCTGATCGACTTCGCGGCGTTCGTGGCGATCTTCCCGCACTTGATCGCAGGTCCCGTGTTGCGTTTTCGCGACCTCGCCGACCAGTTCAACAACCGCACGCACACCCTCGACAAATTCTCCGAGGGCTGCACGCGGTTCATGCAGGGTTTCATCAAGAAAGTCTTCATCGCCGACACCCTCGCGGTGGTGGCCGACCATTGCTTCGCCCTGCAAAACCCGACCACGGGCGATGCCTGGCTGGGGGCACTGGCCTACACCGCGCAGTTGTACTTCGACTTCTCCGGCTACAGCGACATGGCCATCGGCCTGGGCTTGATGATGGGTTTCCGTTTCATGGAAAACTTCAAGCAGCCGTACATCAGTCAGTCGATCACCGAGTTCTGGCGCCGCTGGCACATCAGCCTGTCGACCTGGTTGCGTGACTATCTGTACATCACCCTGGGCGGCAACCGTAAAGGCACGCTGACCACCTATCGCAACCTGTTCCTGACCATGCTGCTCGGTGGCCTGTGGCACGGCGCCAACATCACCTACATCGTCTGGGGTGCGTGGCACGGCATGTGGCTGGCGATTGAAAAGGCCCTGGGCCTGAACACTTCGCCGCGCAGCTTCAACCCGATCCGCTGGGCGCTGACCTTCCTGCTGGTGGTGATGGGCTGGGTGATCTTCCGTGCAGAAAACCTGCACGTCGCCGGTCGCATGTATGGCGCGATGTTCAGCTTCGGCGACTGGTCACTGTCGGAACTCAACCAGGCCAGCCTCACCGGTCTGCAAGTGGCAACGCTGATCGTCGCCTACGTGACCCTGGCGTTCTTCGGCCTGCGTGACTTCTACAGCAACCAGCCTGCGGTCAAGACCAAGCCTGCGGTGAACGTGGACAGCGACGGCCCGGCCGCCAGCGAACCGGGTCTGATCAAGGCCGCGCCTGGGGATAACCCGACGAGCATCCACCAGCCTGGCTACACCGTCGGCGTCGACGCCCAGGTGCAACCGGCCTACTGGACCGCTGACTGGTCGCGCTACGTGATGCGTGCGCTGGTGCTGCTGCTGTTCATCGCCTCGATTCTCAAACTCTCGGCGCAAAGCTTCTCGCCGTTCCTTTACTTCCAGTTCTGAGGGATCTGACCATGACCCGCTCATTACGCATCTTTTACATCGCCCTGTTCCTGGTGACGCTGCTCGCCCTCGGCCTGTGGTCGGTTCGCAGCTTCCTGGGCTTCAGCACCAATGCCGATGCGACGGTGCTCAACGGCCGCTGGACCAAGGCGGTGGAAACCCACTACGACGACGAGTTTCCGATCAAGCGTCTTGGCACCAACCTCTGGGCGGCGCTGGATTTCAAACTGTTCAACGAAGGTCGTCCGGGCGTGGTGCTCGGGCGCGACCAGTGGTTGTACAGCGATGAAGAATTCCACCCGACCGTCAACGAAGAGCTGAACCTGCAAGGCAACTACGCGCTGGTCGAAGGCGTACGCCAGACCCTCAAAGAGAAAGGCGTGAAACTGGTAATGGCGGTGGTACCGGCCAAGGTGCGTCTGTATCCGGAGCATCTGGGCGAGGAAAAACCGGCCAGCATCCACGCCAACCTTTACCAGGACTTCCACAAGCGTCTGGCTGCCGACCGCATCCTTGCTCCTGACCTGCTTGGCCCGCTGCAACAGGCCAAGCAGAACGGTCAGCAGGTGTTCCTGCGCACCGACACCCACTGGACACCACAAGGTGCCGAGATCGCGGCCAACCGTTTGGCCAAGACCATTGCCGACAAGTACCCGCTGAGCGGCGAGCCACAGCGCTTCGTCACCGAACCTGCGGAAACCGTTACGCACAAGGGCGACCTGCGGCTGTTCCTGCCACTGGACCCGCTGTTCGAAAACCTGATGCCCAAGCAGGAGCCTCTGCAGAAGCGCAATACGGTCGCGGCTGAAGATCAAGCGGCCGGTGACGACGCGCTGTTTGCCAACACCGAAGTGCCGGTGGCCCTGATCGGCACCAGCTACAGCGCCAACCCCAACTGGAACTTCGTCGGTGCGCTCAAGCAAGCGCTGAACAGCGACGTGGTCAATTACGCCGAAGACGGCCACGGCCCGATTCTGCCAATGCTCAGCTACCTCAAAAGCGATGCTTTCAAGAACAGCCCGCCACAAGTGCTGATCTGGGAGTTTCCTGAACGATATCTGCCTGTGAACAACGAAATCGGCGACGCCGACCCGCAGTGGGTCGCAGAGCTTAAACAAGCCGGCGCCCGCCAACAAAACGTAGCCGCAAACACTAAATCCGAGACGCCCGACCGGGCGCAAAACTGAAAGAGAGAGGTACTACCATGACTTTCACTACTCCTCGTCGTCTCGCCAAGACCTTTGCACTGGTTGCTGGTATGAGTGTGCTCTCGATGCAGGCCTTCGCCGGTGGCGATGCTGCGCTGTACGGCCCGACTGCACCGAAAGGTTCATCCTTCGTGCGTATCTACAACGCCAGCAACGCCGAAGTCAGCGCCACCGTCGGCAGCACCAGCCTGAGCGACGTCGCACCGCTGTCCAGCAGTGACTTCAGCTTCATGCCGGGCGGTGACTACAGCGCCAAGGTCGGCAGCCAGACCCTGCCGGTGAAACTGGCCGGCGATCACTATTACACCCTGGTCAACAACGCCAGCGGCGCGCCGCAACTGATCGAAGAGCCGCCGTTCAAGAACAAGCAGAAATCCCTGGTGCGCGTGCAGAACCTCAGCGACAAGGCACTGACCCTGAAAACCGCCGACGGCAAGACCGACGTGGTGCCGAACGTGGCACCCAAGGGCCGTGGCGAACGTGAAATCAACCCGGTGAAAGTCAGCCTGGCGCTATACGATGGCGCAACGAAAGTCGGCGACGTGAAACCCGTCGCCCTGGAACGCGGTGAAGCGGCAGTGCTGTACGTCACCGGCAACGGCAGCAGCCTGTCGCCAGTCTGGGTAAAACGCCCGGTATCGACGCGCTAATTAATTCGTCCGGTTGACCCATTTCCCTGTGGGAGCGGGCTTGCCCGCGATGCAGACGACTCGGTGAAACAGATGCACCAAGTTGATGCCATCGCTGGCAAGCCAGCTCCCACAGGGATCGAGGAATCAACGGGGACACGGAACAAGAACAAGAGTGAAACGACAGAACGAAGTAGCTCTAACCAAACGATTTTCAAGGAGTAACAACATGATTCCGGTGATCTTGTCAGGTGGTAGTGGCTCACGTCTTTGGCCGCTTTCCCGTAAGCAGTTCCCTAAACAGTTCCTGGCGCTGACCGGCGAACACACGCTGTTCCAGCAAACCCTGGAACGCCTGGTGTTCGAAGGCATGGACACGCCGATCGTGGTCTGCAACAAGGACCACCGCTTCATCGTCAATGAGCAATTGGCGGCCCGCAAACTGGAAACCCAGCGCATCCTGATGGAACCGTTCGGTCGCAACACTGCGCCGGCCGTGGCCCTGACCGCGATGATGCTGGTTAACGAAGGTCGTGACGAACTGATGCTGGTGCTCCCGGCCGATCACGTACTGGAAGACCAGAAAGCCCTGCAACGCGCCCTGGCCCTGGCCACCGTGGCGGCGGAAAACGGCGAAATGGTGCTGTTCGGCGTACCGGCCACCAAGCCGGAAACCGGTTACGGCTACATCAAGTCGACCAACGATTCGCTGCTGCCTGAAGGCGTCAGCCGTGTATCGCACTTCGTCGAAAAACCCGACGTCAAACGTGCCACCGAATACGTGCAATCCGGCGGCTACTTCTGGAACAGCGGCATGTTCCTGTTCCGCGCCAGCCGCTTCCTCGAAGAACTGAAAAAGCACGACCCGGACATCTACGACACCTGCCTGCTGACCCTGGAGCGCAGTGCCCAGGACGCTGACACCGTCAGCATCGACGAAGCCACTTTCGCCTGCTGCCCGGACAACTCCATCGACTACTCGGTGATGGAAAAAACCCAACGCGCCTGCGTCGTACCGCTGACGGCCGGCTGGAGCGATGTCGGCTGCTGGTCGTCGTTGTGGGAAGTGAACGAAAAAGACGCCAACGGCAACGTCACCAAAGGCGACGTGGTCATCCAGGACAGCAAAAACTGCATGATCCACGGCAACGGCAAACTGGTGTCGGTGATCGGCCTGGAAAACATCGTCGTGGTCGAAACCAAGGACGCCATGATGATCGCGCACAAGGACAAGGTCCAAGGCGTGAAACAAATGGTCAACACCCTCAACGAACAGGGCCGCACTGAAACCCAGAACCACTGCGAAGTCTATCGTCCATGGGGCTCCTACGACTCGGTGGACATGGGCGGCCGCTTCCAGGTCAAGCACATCTCGGTCAAGCCGGGCGCGTGCCTGTCGCTGCAGATGCACCACCACCGTGCCGAACACTGGATCGTCGTCAGCGGCACCGCCGAAGTGACCTGCGACGAAAACGTGTTCCTGCTCACCGAGAACCAGTCGACCTACATTCCGATTGCTTCGGTGCACCGCCTGCGTAACCCGGGGAAGATTCCACTCGAGATCATCGAAGTGCAGTCTGGTAGTTACTTGGGTGAGGACGATATCGAGCGGTTTGAAGATATCTACGGGCGCTCGACCCCAATCGAGCGTGGCGTGTCGGTGAAAACCATCGCGCAATAAACTTCTGTAACTTAAGCCCTCGACCAACTCGCTGCGTTCCCTATCCGCAGCGGTTTGGCCGGGGGCTTTTTTTGTCCGGATTCTTTCGCTGGCTCGACTGGCCCCATCGC